>JABFXD010000548.1 GCA_013361925.1 Streptomyces sp.
AGGTGGACCGACGAGGCCAGGGCCGCCGCGATCAGATAGGCGAGCCCGGTGACCGCCGCCAGCGACCGCAGTGCGGTGGTGCCGCCCACGAGGCAGGCGGTGGCGATGAGCGCGCCCACACCCAGGCCGGCGTTGCGCAGCGCCCGCCGCGAGAGCGGCGTCTCGGTCCCGGCCCTGGGCGACGGTGGCCACGCGCGCGGCGTGGGCGGCCGGCCAGGACTGGTTGCCGACGCCGAGGAAGAGCGCCGCCGCCGCGAAGGACTGGACGTGCCCCGCCGGGATCGCCAGCAGCAGAGCCACGCCCAGTGCCCGTACCAGCATCGACGCCGCCACGCCCGTGCTGCGCGCACCCCGGTCCAGCCATCGGTCCACCGCGGGCAGGCACCCAAGCCCCACGACGATGCCGACCGTCATGGCGACTCGCATCCGGTGCGGCTGCGGCTGCCGCGCACGCCGGCCCGCGGCCCGCACCACCAGCGAGTTGGCCCACTTCTGGGACCTGTCACGCCCGGAGGTCTCCCGCCACCTCGCCGTCCTGCGCCGCGCGGGCCTGCTCACGGCCCTCCGACAGGGCCGCTACGTCCGCCACACCCTCAGCCTGCCCGACCTGACGACCCTCGGCACCGATCTGCTGGCGGCGGTACCGCGCTGAGCAGGCTGAACGCCCCGGGTCACATATGAGGGTGCTGTGAATTTCCGAGGCGGTTGAACACAGGTCGCTCCGCATCCGTATGGGGCCGGGGGATTTTCATGCCCGGGACGGACGACACGCGCAGGAGTACTTCCGTGGGACGCAGCAAGCGCAGACGACCGACAGGTGCACGGCGGGCGACCTTCGCCGCCGTGGCTCTCATGCTGGGAGGTGGCGGCCTGGTGGCCGCGAACGTGTACGCCTCCGCCACCGAGGACACCTCTCCGACGACCCTGTCGTCCGACGACGGTTGGGGAGCGGGCACGATCGACTGCCCGGACGTGGGCGACGCGCTGACCAGCGTCCCCGACGACGCGAGGGCGGACGTCGACAAGGAACTCGCCCAGCTGGACCAGCAGACGGCGCAGGCCTACCAGGCGTTGCAGAACCCGGCGGTCCAGGGCCGGGAAGCCGCCCAGAGCCAGATCGTGGATCCGCTCTCCGAGAGCCGGGCCTCGACGATCGAGCGCATAGCCGCCGCCCTCGACCGCACGGGTGAACGCCCCGAGGGCCTGGACAAGTTGGCCACGTGCACGCTGCGCGAGCCCGAAGCCCAGGCCACCGGCGGGGAGAACGGGGACCAGGCGGGCCAGGAAGGCCAGGCGGGCCAAGAGGGGCAGGGTGACCAAGGCGGCGGCCAGGACGACCAGGCCGGTCAACAGCAGGGCAACGGCGGGCAGTCCGGCAACGGCCCCGTCGCCGCCGACTACGCCGACATCACCACCGCACCGCCCGCCGCGCAGGCCCCGAACCCCGGCGCCGACGCCTCCAACGGCACCTTCGTCACCAGCTGCGGAGTGAACGCCAACGGCCTGTTCAACTCGGACAACGTGATCGTGGCCCCCGGCGTCTCCAACGGCGCCCACCACTTCCACGACTACGTCGGCAACCAGGCCAACAACGCCTTCGCCGACGACAACGAACTGGCCGCCGGCGACACCAGTTGCGTCGACAAGGGCGACAAGTCCTCCTACTACTGGCCCGTCGTGCGCCTGCAGAACGGCACCCAGGAGCAGGACGCGGGCGCCCCGGGCGGCGGCATCGAGGGCAACGCGGGCGAGATCGTCACGCCCAAGGAGGTCACCCTCACCTTTGTCGGCAGCCCCAACAGCAAGGTCACGGCCATGCCGCGGCTGCTGCGCATCATCACCGGCGACGCCAAGGCGTTCGTCAACGGCACCGCCAACGCCAACGCGTCCTGGAGCTGCACCGGGTTCGAGGACCGCCAGTTGAAGGACAAGTACCCGCTGTGCCCGCAGGGCAGTGACGTGGTCCGGACGTTCAAGTTCCAGAGCTGCTGGGACGGTCGCAACATCGACAGCGCCAACCACCGCACCCATGTGGCCTTCGCCCAGTCCGACGGCGCCTGCCCGGCCGGCTTCCGGGCCATCCCGCAGCTCGTCCAGCGCATCGTCTACGACATCGACGCACCGAGCCTTCAGGACGGCGGCCGCACCACGCCGCTGTTCGCCGTGGACGCCTTCCCCGAGCAGCTCCACAAGCCCGTCACCGACCATGGCGACTTCATCAACGTCTTCGACGAGGACCTGATGGCCAAGATGGTCGGCTGCATCAACGACGGCCGGCAGTGCGGCGCGGGTGACGCGGGCAACGGGGGCGGCGACAACGGCGGGGGCGAGGAGCCCGGAAACGGCGGGGGCGACAACGGCGGCGGCGACAACGGCAACGGCAACGGCTCGGATGACGGCGCCACCCAGGAGCCGGGTTCCGGTGGCGGCGACAACGGCGGCTCCGATGACAACGGCGGCGCCGGCGACAACGGCGGCTCCAGCGACGAGCCCCAGGAACAGCCGACCGCGACCGCCGAAGAGCCGACCGCCGAAGAGCCCACCGCTGAAGAGCCGACCGCCGAGGAGCCGACCGCTGCCGAGAGCACCGCGCCCGGCGCCGACCAGCCGAAGACGTACACCTCGCCCTCCGCCACACAGCGGCCCGCCACACAGTCCCCCGAGGACGACGGCAACCCCGCCGCCTCCCAGACCGTGTCGCCCGGTGTCGTGACGCAGCCTCCGGTGGAGCCGCAGACCGAGCCGCAGGGTGGCGGGGGCAGCCTCGCCGAGACCGGCACCCAGCTGTGGCCCGCCGCGGCGGGAGCGGTGCTCCTGATCTCCGGGTTCGTGCTCCTGCGACGCACCAGGCGCCGTTACATGTGAGGTTTCGGTCGTCGACCGGCACGCTGAGCGACGCGAGGCGGACAGGTCCGGGCGCCGATATCCGAGTGCGGGCAGGCCGCGGGAGCTGGCACAGTCGCCGGCATGACCTTGATGGACGTGCTCACCGGCTTCGCCCGCACCGGCCGGATCGGGCGCCTGGAGTGCGGAATGCCCCTGACCGAGGCCGAGGATCTCCTCGGTCCGGGGTGTCCGCACCCGGCCATCCGTCTGAAGGGGCCCGACATCGACGGCTACCCGTACAGCTGGGGAGGGCTCAACCTGTACGTCACCCGGCGTGCGGTGAGCGGTATCTCGATCAATCTGTCGCCCGGATCGACGGCCCATCTGCCCGAACTCGTCCTGCCCGACGCGGAGTCGCACGCGTCCACCGTGGACCGTGAGCAACTGCTCGCGGCGCTGGATGCCGTGGGCTGTGAGCACCACCTCAATGACAGGCTCACCTTCGGCGAGCAGTCCAGCATCCTCACCCGGCCCGCCGACGTGTGCGCGGTCTTCGGCCTCCGCGG
>JABFXD010000864.1 GCA_013361925.1 Streptomyces sp.
GGAGACGAGGAGGTGGGCCCGCTTGGGGTTGCGGCGCAGGGCCAGACCGAGGAGGTCGGTCAGGCTCTCGTCGCCGACGAGTGCGACCCCGAGGCGCTCGGCGACCCAGGTGCCGGACCAGATGGTGTCCGGCACCTTGCTGTTCACTGCGTTGTTCATGCGTCCCTTGGGTGGAGGTGGGTTCAGCCGGGTATGCCGGCGGCGAGCAGGTCGACGAAGCTGACGTCCTCGTTCGCGACGCCGAAGACCTCCGCGCGCAGCATGGTCCGCTCGGCCCAGGCGCGGTGCGGCTTCACCTCGTTCATCTTGTTCGTGTACTGCGAGCGCAGGACGCCTCCGCCGCCTCGCTCGGGCCGCAGGATGTCGGCCGCGTCGCTGTACTCCTCGTGGCTGACGACGGACAGCGCGTGGACCGCCGGCACGTGGGAGGGGTGGATGCAGGTCTTGCCCAGCAGGCCGTTGGCGTGGTCGAGGGAGATCTCCCGCAGCAGCCCGTCCATGGCGTGCTCTATCAGTTTCTCGCGCAGTTCCACCGCCTGCCCCTCCAGGAAGGGGCTGTTCCGCAACTGCGGCTTGAACATGCGTTCGGGTACGCGGAAGTACTCCCACACGGGGCCGGTCACGGTGAAGCCGGTGCCGTCGGCCCGGCCCAGCATGTTGACGACGTCGGCGATGACGGAGGCGACGATCTGGACGTCGTAGGCCGTCATGTCGGGGGCTCTGCGCAGGCCGTACGAGGAGCAGAAGTCGGTGACGCCGAGGCGCAGGGCGAGGACGCGGTCGCGGTACTTGTCGACGGCGCGGGCGATGCCCTCCAGGGCGTCGACCCGGGACTCGCGGTACATCAGCTCGGGCGTCTCCAGGACGGGCATGCCGAAGAGGCGGCGGCCGCTCGCGTGCTCGGCGACGGCGAGGGCCTCCAGGAAGGGGATGCCGCGTTCCTCGGTGAACTTGGGGAACACGAAGCCGGACAGCAGCCGCACGGTCTCGCCGAGGCGCTGGACGAGGTCGGGGATCTGCTCGGGCGTGCGCACCCGGATGAAGAGCAGGGGCGGTTCGAGGTCCTCGCGGGCGGCGAGGTCGGCGAACTGCCTGACCAGGTTCTCCTCACCGGCGGCGACGTCCTCGTCACCGATGGAGTCCTCCAGGCACAGCACCATCGAGACCACGCCGCGTCCGGTCTGCTTGACGATGTCGTCGGCCAGCCGGGGCCGGGTGGCCGGACTGTAGAGCGTGGCGCCCAGGGCCGCGGAGAGCAGCCGGGCCGGCGAGTCCGCGTCGAACGCGCAGGACTCGCGATGGAAGAGACGCTGTCGCACCTCAGGGGCGATGTGCCCGAAATGACGCATAAAACTCCCCCGTGGCGCAAGGTAAGCCTGTGGATTTTGAGAACAGGTGGCCGGTAATAGTACGTACCGAGCCATGTCAGAGGTTCCCGTCGGGCATGAATTTCAGGTAACGCCCGTGGGGACATCGGCAGGGACACCATTGTCGAGCACCCGTGCCGAGTACCCATCTCGAGCCACCCACCCCGCGTTGTCGTGAGCAGGACCGAGAAGGCAGGATGACCGCATGACGCACGCCATGCTGAAGGGGTCGAACGTCCCGCTGGACGTCACCACGGTGCGCGCCGTGGTGCGCTGGACGCCCGGGCAGGGGGTCCCGGACGTCGACGCCTCGGCGCTGCTCCTCGGCCCCGACGGTCGCGTACGTTCCGACGAGGACTTTGTCTTCTACAACCAGCCCCGGCACCCTTCCGGGAAGGTGTGGCGGCTCGGCAAGAAGCGGGTCGCCGAGGGCCTCACCGACACGATCCAGACAGATCTCTCCGGTGTCGAGTCCGGCGTCGGTCAGATTCTGCTGGTCGCATCGGCGGACGGCGTCACGTTCGACCGCGTACGCGCGCTAAGCATCGTGCTGTACGACGCCGCGGTCACCGAGGGCGAACCGCTGGCCTACTTCGACATCAAGCCGGAGACCGGCCGCGAGACGGCGATGATCTGCGGGGAGCTGTACCGCCGCGGCGACGGCTGGAAGTTCCGCGCCCTGGGTGAGGGCTACTCGGACGGGCTGAAGGGCCTGGCCAGCGATTTCGGCATCTCGGTGGACGACTCGGAGGTCATGGAGGATCCGGCGCCGAGCCCGGAGACCTCTCAGCCCCTGCCCCCGGAACAGCCGACCACGGTCCCCCAGCAGCCGGCCTACGGCTACCCCCAGACCCCGCCGCCGACCCAGCCGGCCTACGGCTACCCCCAGCCGACGAGCCAACCGTCGTACGGGTACCCCCAGGCTCCGGTCCCGGCAGCGGCAACCTTGGACCCGGATTTCCGGCTCCCTCCGCAGGGCCCCCAATTCATCGGCCGCTAGGGGAAACGCCCTAAGGGGCGCGGGGCTGTATTGAATTTGCGGCTACCGCCGCGCGGGCGCGAGCAACCACAACCGGCCCGCACCCGCCGAACAACAGGACCCCCGAGTTCCCAGGCGACCCTCACCGCTCCGCCTTGGTCTTATATCCCCGCCCCCACTGAAGTCCCCACCCGTACAACCGGTCCAGCTCCGCCTGGAACCCGTACACGAACTTCACCTCACGCCGGACGATGATCTCCCCCTTCACGTTCTCGATCATCACCACCGCGCACGACCGGGCCTGAGGGTGCCGTTCGTCGAGGCCTATCTCGATCCGCGGCCCGTTGCTCGGATACAGCGTCACGCTCGCGTGCGTCCGGTCGAACGCCGGCGTCTGGTCGTAGATGTAGACGAACACCAGGATCCGCTTGATGGACTCCCGGTGGTCGAGGTTGACGTAGATCGTCTCGCCGGACGCCGACCCGAACCGGTCGTCGCCGCTGAGCTTGACGTACGGCGGTGAGTTGACGTCCCCGAAGAGTCCGCCGAGGGGTTGTACGACGCCCTTGGAGCCGTCCGTCAGCTCGTACAGGCACCCCAGGTCGAGGTCGACGTTGACCATGCTCTGGCTGTGGCCCATGACCTCCGGCGGCTTGAGCGCCTTGAAGGGGTGGCGCAGCAGTGACTCCCGCTGGGAGCCGCCGATGTCGGAGGTCCGCATTCGCCAGGCGAGGTTGATGCGCAGATGCCCGTGCTCCGCGCCCTGCTTGGTCAGGGAGACCCGGTCGTGCCGTTTGGTCAGCTCTATCGCGTTGCTCGCCGCGCTGCCCGAGTCGAACTCGGCCGCCCGTCCGGGCCAGAGTCCGTCCAAGAAGCCCATTGCCGCCCCCACCTCACTGACCGCGTCCATCTGCATTGACAAAGACCGGCGGGGCGGCGTCGAGGAGTCGCCTCGATGCCGCCCCGCTCAGAGCGTTCCCTCACGTCGAGGGGTGTCACACCCCGGACGAGACCTCAGTCTTCTCGTCCGAGCCGGTTCCGCC
>JABFXD010000755.1 GCA_013361925.1 Streptomyces sp.
GGACGAACGCCAGGCCGCCGCCATGTGCTACACCTCCGGCACCACGGGCGACCCCAAGGGCGTGGTGTACAGCCACCGTTCGATCTACCTGCACTCCATGCAGGTCAACATGGCCCAGTCGATGGGGCTGACGGACCAGGACACCTCGCTCGTCGTGGTGCCCCAGTTCCACGTCAACGCCTGGGGTCTGCCGCACGCCACCTTCATGACCGGCGTGAACCTGCTGATGCCGGACCGGTTCCTGCAGCCCGCGCCGCTCGCCGAGATGATCGAGCGCGAGAAGCCGACCCACGCGGCCGCCGTGCCCACCATCTGGCAGGGACTGCTCGCCGAGCTGACCGCCAAGCCGCGGGACGTGTCCTCCCTCGGCCAGGTCACCATCGGCGGCTCCGCCTGTCCGCCCTCCCTCATGGAGGCGTTCGACAAGCTGGGCATGCGGGTCTGCCACGCCTGGGGCATGACGGAGACCTCCCCGCTCGGCACCATCGCCCGCCCGCCGGCCCACGCGGTGGGCACGCCGGAGGAGTTCGCGTACCGGCTCACCCAGGGCCGTTTCCCGGCCGGCGTCGAGGCCCGTCTCACCGGCCCCGGCGGCGAGCGCCTGCCCTGGGACGGCGAGTCGGCCGGTGAGCTGGAGGTCCGCGGCAACTGGATCGCGGGCGCGTACTACAACGGCCCGGACGCCGAACCCCTGCGCCCCGCCGACAAGTTCAGCGAGGACGGCTGGCTGAAGACCGGCGACGTCGGCACCATCTCCCCCGACGGCTTCCTCACCCTCACCGACCGTGCCAAGGACGTCATCAAGTCCGGCGGCGAGTGGATCTCCTCGGTGGAGCTGGAGAACGCGCTGATGTCCCACCCGGACGTCACCGAGGCCGCCGTGGTGGCCGTCCCCGACGAGAAGTGGGGCGAGCGCCCGCTGGCCACCGTCGTCCTGCGCGAGGGCTCCGCCGCGACCTTCGAGACGCTCCGCGCCTTCCTCGCCGACGAGGGCCACATCGCCAAGTGGCAGCTCCCGGAGCGCTGGACGATCATCGAGGCGGTGCCGAAGACGAGCGTGGGCAAGTTCGACAAGAAGGTGATCCGCAAGCAGTACGCGGAGGGCACCCTGGACGTCACCAAGCTCTAGAAGTCACCTGTCGGCACCAACTGGCCCGCAAGGCGGCTCAGTTGGTGCCGATCCGTGCCAGCAGGTCCACGATCCGCGCCTGCACCTCGGCACTGGTCGACCGCTCCGCCAGGAACAGCACCGTCTCCCCGGACGCCAGCCGCGGCAGATCCGCCTGGTCGACGGCGGCGGTGTAGACGACGAGCGGCGTGCGGTTGAGCTGCCCGTTCGCCCGCAGCCAGTCCACGATCCCGGCCTGCCGCCGATGCACCTGCAACAGGTCCATCACCACCAGGTTCGGCCGGAACTGCCCCGCCAGCGTCACCGCGTCGGCGTCGCTCGCGGCCCGCGCCACCTGCATGCCCCGCCGCTCCAGCGTCGCCGTCAGGGCGAGGGCGATCTCGGCGTGCTCCTCGATGAGCAGCACCCGCGGCGGATGCTGCTCGCTGTCCCGCGGCGCGAGCGCCTTCAGGAGTACGGCGGGATCGGCGCCGTACGCCGCCTCGCGCGTCGCCTGTCCGAGCCCCGCGGTCACCATCACCGGCACCTGCGCCGTGACGGCGGCCTCCCGCAGCGACTGGAGCGCGGTCCGCGTGATCGGCCCGGTCAGCGGGTCCACGAACAGCGCGGCCGGGAAGGCGGCGATCTGCGCGTCGACCTCCTCGCGCGAGTGCACGATGACCGGCCGGTACCCGCGGTCGCTCAGCGCCTGCTGGGTCGTCACGTCCGGCGCGGGCCACACCAGCAGCCGACGCGGGTTGTCCAGCGGCTCCGGCGGCAGTTCGTCGTCCATCGGCTGTGGCCGCGGCGGATCGGCGACCTCCACCGCCCCGCCCGGGCCGTCCAGCGGCTCGGGACCCTCGGCGGCGTTCTCGTCCGGCGCTCCTATGGCGTACGACCGTCCGGTGCCCTCGGTCATCTGCGCGAGCCGCGACTGCCCGGCGAGCGACGGCTGCGGCACCGCGGGCGCCTCCGCGGTGGGGTGCGGACGGCCCGCGGCCGGGTCGGGCGGGGTACCGAGCTTGCGGCGCCGGCCGGAACCTCCCGGCTGATGCGGCGCGGGCGTCGCCGACGTCTGCGGCTGCTGCACCTGGGCCGCCTGCCGGGTGAACGGCACGCCCTGCCCCAGCGTCCGCACACTGATCGCCCGCCCCTGCGTGGAGTTCGGGTCGACGGGCGCGGCGGGCGCCGCCGCCTCGGCGGGCAAGGGCTGAGCGGTACGCGCCGGCGCCGGAGCTGTACCGGCGACGGCCTCGGGTGGCAACGGCGTCCCGGGCGCCGGAGTACCGGCGGACTGCGCGGCGACCTCGGCACCAGCCGTGCCGTCGGCAGCGTCAGCGGCAAGCCACGACTGCGGCTGCGGCTGCGGTGCGGCCTCGGCCGGAAGCGGCTGCGCGGGAGCGACGGCCCCGGTCGGCGCCGGAGCTTGGGCTTGGGCCTGGGCGGGCAACGCGGTCTGGCCTGTGGCGTTCTGGGCCGGCACCGACACGCCAGGGGCGACGCCCTGCGCCGGAACGGGCTGCGCCGGAACCGGCTGAGCCGGAACGGGCTGCGCCGGAACCGGCTGGTCCGGAGCCGCCGTCACCTGGACGCTCTGCCCCGCGGCCGCCTGCTGCGGTACCGGGACCCCCGGCGCGGACGCCCCGGCGGCCTCCGCGGGCTGGCCCACGGCCCGGCGACGCCGACCCGTCGGCGCGCTCGCGGGGTGCGGCTGCGGCGGAGTGTGGTCCTCGGCCTGGTCGTGCGGCACCGCGTCGTGCCGCCCGTCGTCGACGAACCCGGCCGCGGGCACGGCCTGCCCGGGGACGTGTACGGCGACCTGGGCGCCGGACGCCTGCGGCGGCACGGCGGCCTGAGCCGGGGCTTGAACAGGGGCTTGAACCGGGGCCTGCTGCACGGGAACCTGCGAAGGCGCGGCGCCACCCTGCCCAGGCACCTCGGCACCAGCACTCTCAAGTCCTCGGTCCGCCTCCGCGGGTGGCAGGGCGAACACCGCACGCGGCCCCGCCTCCTGCGCGGCCGCACGCTCGTTCGCGGCGGCCAGCGCACGGCGCCGACGCCCGGTCGGTTGACCCTCGGCCCCGTCCCCGGACGCCACCGCGGGCAACGCGGGCGGCAACGCGTGCTGCGCGGGCACCCCCTGTGCCGACACCCCCTGCGGCGGTACTGCTTGTGACGGCACTCCCTGCGGTGGAACGGTCCCGCCCAGCCCACTGCCCACGGCCGCGGTACCCGCGGCATGCTCGGCGGCGGTCATGACGGCACCCTCGGAGACACCGGC
>JABFXD010000650.1 GCA_013361925.1 Streptomyces sp.
CACTATCGATACCTTTCGCCGACGCGTTGCCACCGGCGTAGTTGGTGTTACGGGGGTCGGCACCGAGCCGATGGGAGCGAGCGAGCAAGGCAGCAGCTTCGGGATGTGTGGTCATGTCTTTCGGTTCCTCTTAAAGAATTGGGTGAGTGGTCCTACCTAGGGGCGCGGGGCGTATCGAATTTGCGGCTACCGCCGCGCGGGCGCGACCAGCCGCATACAGCCCGCACCCCGCAACGAAACAGATCCAGGCAGACGCTTACGCCCCCCACCCGGCCTGCTGCCCACCAACCCGCTCAGCCACGATCTTCTCGGCCCACCCGGACCGCCGGTACGCAGCGATGGGATCGGCGTCCAACCCCATCTCCTCCCGCACCTCACGAAGCAACGGCCGCACATCCGTGTTGTACGCGTCCATGATCACGGCGTTGGCCTCCAGCACATCCCCGGAAGCCTGCGCAGCGGAAAGCGCGTCCCGGTCGACGAGCAGCGCCTTCGCCGTGGCCTCCTGCACGTTCATCACCGACCGGATGATCGCCGGAATCTTCGCCTCGATGTTGTGGCACTGGTCGAGCATGAAGGCGACCTCGGGAGAGAACCCACCCCCACGGACGACCTCGTACATGATCCGGAACAGCTGGAACGGGTCGGCGGCCCCGACCATCAGGTCGTCGTCCGCGTAGAACCGCGAGTTGAAGTCGAACCCGCCGAGCTTCCCCTCCCGCAGCAGCGTCGCGACGATGAACTCGATGTTGGTCCCGGGCGCGTGGTGGCCCGTGTCGACCACGACCTGCGCCTTCTCGCCGAGCTTGAGGCAGTGGGCGTACGCCGTGCCCCAGTCCGGCACGTCCGTCGAGTAGAAGGCCGGCTCGAAGAACTTGTACTCCAGCAGCATCCGCTGCCCGTCGCCGAGCCGCTCGTACACCTCGGCGAGGCCCTCGGCGAGCCGGTCCTGGCGGGCCCGGAGGTCGTCCTGACCGGGATAGTTCGTGCCGTCGGCGAACCACAGCTTCAGGTCCTGGGAGCCGGTCGCGTCCATGATGTCGACGCACTCCAGCAGGTGATCGACGGCCTTGCGGCGGATCGCCGCGTCCGGGTGGCAGATGCTGCCCAGCTTGTAGTCGTCGTCCTGGAAGGTGTTGGAGTTGATCGCGCCGAGCTTCACCCCGTGTTCCTCGGCGTGCTTCGCCAGCGCGGCGTAGTCCTCGACCTTGTCCCAGGGAATGTGCAGCGCGACCGTGGGCGCCACACCGGTGACGGCGTGCACCTGCGCGGCGTCCGCCAGCTTCTCCTGCGGTGTCCGGGGCACCCCTTGCTGGGCGAACACCTTGAAGCGGGTCCCCGAGTTCCCGTACGCCCACGACGGCGTTTCGACTGCCTGTGTCTTGAGCGCGGCCTTCACCGCGGCGAGCTCGGTCACTGAGGGCTCCTGTGACGTCGGGTCCGAAGGGTTTCCGAACGGCTTCACTGTGAAACGATTCAACACGGGAAAGTATGAGCCGTTCGGTGGGGTGTCAAGCCCTGCGACCAAGCCTGTTGCTCGTGACCCGGCCGTGACCTATGAGTCTCGAAATTTTTTCGACACGAACCCATTGACGTGACATGGGCGCCGTGCCTAACGTCCCGGCAACCAAGTTGAAACCTTTCACGACGCCGTGAGGGCAGTCCCCGGGCGTCGTCGAGGAGCCCTCCATGACCCACCCGTCCGACACGGGACCGGCCCCGGTGCTGGCGCTCAAGGACATCTCGAAGTCCTTCGGAGCCGTACGCGCCCTGCGGGACGTCTCCCTGGAGCTGTTTCCCGGTGAGGTCCACGCCCTCGCCGGCGAGAACGGCGCGGGCAAGTCGACTCTCATCAAGACCCTTGCGGGGGTGCACCGACCGGACACCGGCCAGGTGCTCCTCGACGGCGAGCCCGTCGTCTTCCACGGCCCCGGTGACGCCCGCGACGCCGGTATCGCCGTGATCTACCAGGAGCCCACGCTCTTCCCCGACCTCTCGATCGCCGAGAACATCTTCATGGGACGTCAGCCCCGCAAGGCCCTCGGCCGCATCGACCACAAGGCCACCCACGCGGCCACCGCCGCCCTGATGCAGCGCCTGGGCGTCGAGCTCGACCCCGACCGCCCCGCGCGCGGCCTGTCCATCGCGGACCAGCAGATCGTCGAGATCGCCAAGGCGCTCTCCTTCGAGGCCCGCGTCCTGATCATGGACGAGCCGACCGCCGCCCTGACCGGCAGCGAGGTCGCCCGCCTCTTCGGCGTCGTGCGCACCCTGCGCGAACAGGGCGCGGCCGTCCTCTTCATCTCCCACCGCCTGGAGGAGATCTTCCAGATCTGCCAGCGGGTCACCACGCTCCGCGACGGCGCCTGGATCTCCAGCGAGCCCGTCGACGGCATGACCGAGGACGACCTCGTACGCCGTATGGTCGGCCGCGACCTGGAGGAGCTCTACCCCAAGCAGGACGTCGAGGCGGGCGAGGTGGCGCTCAGCGTGCGCCGGCTGACCCGCGAGGGCGTCTTCACCGACGTCTCCTTCGAGGTGCGGCGCGGCGAGATCGTCGGTCTCGCCGGACTCGTCGGCGCGGGACGCACCGAGGTCGCCCGGGCCGTCTTCGGCATCGACCGCTGGGACGCGGGCGAGGTCGAACTCGACGGCAAGAAGCTCACCAACGGGGCCCCGTCGGTCGCGATGTCCTCCGGACTCGCCCTCGTCCCCGAGGACCGGCG
Source organism: Streptomyces sp. (assembly GCA_013361925.1). Classification (GTDB taxonomy): domain Bacteria; phylum Actinomycetota; class Actinomycetes; order Streptomycetales; family Streptomycetaceae; genus Streptomyces. The sequence continues at coordinate 2,727 of JABFXD010000650.1, forward strand.
CGCCCAGGGCCTGGTGATGGACATGTCCATCGAGCGCAACATCGGCCTCACGGGACTTCGTACGACCGTGAAGGCCGGCCTGATGGACCGCGGCGCCGAACGCAGCCGGTCCCTCGACTGGGCCGTCAAGCTCCAGGTCAAGTACGCCCGCATCGCCGACACGGTCAACACCCTGTCCGGCGGCAACCAGCAGAAGGTCGTCCTCGCCAAGTGGCTCGCCACCGGCCCCAAGGTACTGATCGTCGACGAGCCCACCCGCGGCATCGACGTCGGCACCAAGGCCGAGGTGCACCGGCTCCTGAGCGAGCTGGCCGCCGACGGCGTGGCGGTCCTGATGATCTCCTCCGACCTGCCCGAGATCCTCGGCATGGCCGACCGCGTGCTCGTGATGCACGAGGGCCGGCTCACCGCCGAGATCCCGCGCTCCGAAGCAACCGAGGAATCCGTGATGGCAGCAGCCACCGGGAGGGCCGCCGCATGACGGTCACCACCCCCGACAAGGCGCCCGTCGCCGAGGTGCCCAAATCCAGCGGCACCCGGCTGGTCGACCGTGTCTTCAAGATGCGTGAACTCGCCATCCTGGTCGTCTTCCTGGTGATGATCGGCATCACCCAGGCCGGCAACAGCGAGTTCCTGTCCGAACAGGGCATCAAG
>JABFXD010000882.1 GCA_013361925.1 Streptomyces sp.
AGCTGGAACTGGACGAGGCGGGTCTCCTCGATGCCGACCTCGCCGAGGTACGCCTCGGTGGCCCGGAAGGTGGGTTCGGTGAACCAGGGAGGCATGACGAGCAGGGGGCGGCGGATGCCGGCCGCCTGGAGGGCGGCGGTGATGGCTGTGGCCGCCGTGTAGACGCGAACGCCGTGGGAGTGGGCGCCGGCCGCCTCGATGAATTCGGTGTCGAAGGCGGGCCCCCCGAAGAAGCTGCTCGATCCGAAGCAGAGCGCGATGCTGTGCGCGCCCAGCCGGCCCAGCTGGTCCAGGCCTCGGACGACGTCGGGGGCGTGGGCGAGGGCGCCGGCGGGGCTGCCGACGTATTCGGTGTCGGCGGGGCGTGGGCATTCGAAGCGGGCGGTGTGGATCGAGACGTCGTCGGGGGCCATGCGCCAGATCTCGGTCTCGGGCACGGGGTCGTTGTGGATGACGAGGATGCCGAGGCGGGTGGCGGTGGTCATCAGAGGTCACCTGCCGGGGCGGGGGTGGCGGTCGGGAGAGCTTGCGTGGGCTCCGGACGGGTTCCCGCAGCCCGCGCGCTGGCTCCCGCAGCCTCCATGCCCGTTCCCACAGCCTCCGTGCCCGTTCCCGCAGCCTCCGTGCCCGTTCCCACAGCCTCCGTGCCCGTTCCCACAGCCTCCGTGCCCGCTCCCGCAGCCTCCGTGTCGGCTTGCGTAGTCGTCGCGAAGCCGATCCACGCGATCACCGCGCCGGCCAGGGCGACGCCGCCGGCCAGCAGGAACGCCGTACGGAAGGCGCCGTCACCGGGGTCGGTGCCGAGGACGAGGACCAGGGCCGCTACGCCGAAGGCGCCGCCCGCGTACTGGGTGGTCGTCATGAGGGCACCGGCGACGCCCTGGTTGCGGTCGTCCACGTCACGGGTGCCGCCGACGAACATCGAGGTGTAGATCATGCCGTGGCCGAGTCCGCTGATCACCAGACCGGGCAGGAGCGCGGCGAGGTAGCTGTGGTGGGTGGCGGAGACGCCCAGCAGGGCGAGGCCGAGGGCGCCGACGGTGAACGCGAGGGTCAGGGAGCGGCGTACGCCGAGGGGGCCGACGATCTTTCCGGCGATCATGTTGCCGAAGGTGATGCACGCGGCGAGCGGCAGGAAGGCGATGCCCGCGGCGAGCGGGGCGTAGTCGCGGCCGTCCTGGAGGAGCAGGGTGACCAGGTAGAACTCGACGCCCGCGACGCTCGCCATGTAGAGCGCGGAGGAGCACATGCCCATGACCAGGCTGCGGGTGCGTCGCAGTGCGGGGTCGACGAGCGGCTGGGTGCTGACGCGCTCGCGTCCGGCGAACAGCGCCAGCAGGAGGGCTCCGGCGAGGAAGCTGCCCAGGGTCAGCGGGTCGGTCCAGCCGGCGTCGGCGGCGAGGGTGAGGCCGAAGACGGAGACGAGGACGGTGGCGGTGCACAGCACGGCGTTGAGGACGTTGAGTGTGGTGGTGCGGCCGTGCTCGGACCTGCCCGGCAGGAACTTGGGGGCGGCGAGCACGCACAGTACGGCGAAGGGCAGGTTCACGAAGAACGTCCAGCGCCAGGAGAGGCTGGTCAGCAGGCCGCCGATGACGACGCCGGCGGCGAGGCCGCTGGCGCCGACCGTGCCCCAGACGGCGAGTGCCCGGGTGCGTTCCTTGCCGGCCGGGAACGTGGTGTTGACCAGGGCGAGGATCGAGGGCTGGAGACAGGCCGCGGCGATGCCCTGGAGGGCGCGGGTGATCAGCAGCAGTGCGGCGTTGGCGGCGAGGCCGCCCAGCAGCGAGGCGACGCCGAAGAGGACCAGCGCGGCCATGAACAGCTTGCGCGCGCCGAGCCGGTCGCCGAGCCGGCCGCCGACGATCAGGAAGCCGGCGAAGAAGACGGAGTAGGCGCTGACGACCCACTGCTTGGCGGTGCCGGACAGGTCCAGGTCGGCGCTGATGTCGGGCAGGGCGACGAAGATGACGGAGAAGTCGAGCGCGATGAGGAACTGGGCCGCGGAGAGGGTGATGAGCCCGCCGAGGAGTCCGCGGGACGCCGCCGGCGTGGGGGGTGTGGTGGGTAGGGGCATGGTGGGGTGACCGCCTGGTTCTGTAGTCGTGCCGTCAGGTGTGCTGTCGGCGGTGTCGTCTGTCATGCCGTCAGGTGCCGTGCCGACGGCGTCGACTGTGGTGTCGTCAGAGGTGGGGGGCGTGGTGGGCTCGTGCGGGGGTGAGTGCCCGGGTCAGTTCCTCGACCGTGTCGGCCACCGGCCCGGCGCCCGCCTCGGTCAGTTGCTGTCGCGTGGCGACGCCGTAGGTGACGCCGATCGCGGGGATGCCGGCCGCGGCGGCCATCCGCATGTCGTCGACGGCGTCGCCGACGACCACGCTTCGGCCGGGTGCCACGTCGACGGAGCGGGCCGCGAGGAGGGCCAGGTCGGGGTGGGGTTTGCCGCGTGGGGCCATGCCGTGGCAGACGACGGCGTCGAACGCGTCGAGGAGGCCCGCGGGTTCGAGGAGTTCGAGCGCGCTGGCCCGGATCTTGCTGGTGCAGATCGCGGTCCTGCGGCCCTCGGCCCGTAGTCGCCCCAGGAGTTCGGGTATGCCGGGGAAGACCAGGTCGGCGGCCTTGGGGACGACCTCCTCGCGGAACAGTTCCCGGAACAGGGCGACCGCGGCGGTCACGTCGGGGTGCTCCTCGGGGAGCCCGGTGAGTTCGGCGAAGACGGCGCCGAGCGGTTTGCCGACGGTGGCGCGGATCCGGTCCGTGGGGACGTCGGGTCGGCCGGTCAGCTCCAGCACCCGGGCGAGGACGCCGGCGATGGCGCCGGGGGTGTCGAGGAGGGTGCCGTCGAGGTCGAAGAGGACGGCGTCGGGGGTCTCGTGGGTGGTCATGCGTCCGCCTTCACCTGAGCGGCCAGTTCGAGGGCGAACTGGCCCGCGAACTGCCCGGCGAGGCTCGCGGTGGACAGCAGGACGGCGCGGTTGGCGGCGGAGGTGCGGCCCGCGGTCGCCTTGGAGATCGCCTTGAGGAGGTACGGCGTGATCGCGGGGCCGCTGACGCCCGCCGCCTTGGCCTCGGTGGTGGCGTCGGCGAGGGCGGCCTCGATGTCGGCGGAGGGGATGCCGTCCGCCTCGTGGATCGGGTGGGTGATCAGGGGCGAGGTGGCGTTGCCGGCCCGCCAGTGGGCGAGGACGACGGCGGCGATCTCGCGCAGGTCGTCGAGGCGGTGTGGGTTGGGGATGCCGCTGCTGACGCTGAGATAGGCGGGGAAGTCGTCGCAGCGGTAGCCGAGGACCGGGATCCCGGCCGTCTCCAGCCACTCCAGGGTCCACGCCGGGTGCAGCATCGACTTGGCGCCCGCGCAGACCACGGCCACCTTGCTGCGGGTGAACTGCACGAGGTCGGCGGAGATGTCGAAGGTGTCGGGGGCGTCGCGGTGCACCCCGCCGATGCCGGCCACGGCGAACACGCGGATGCCGGCCAGTTCCGCCGCGACCAGGGAGGAGGAGACGGTGGTGGCGCCGGAGCCGCCTCGGGCCAAAGTGATGCCCATGTCCCGGGTGCTGACCTTGGGTACGGCCGGGTCGGCGGCGAAGAGTTCGAGCTGTTCCTTGGTCATGCCGACGCGTATCCGGCCGTCGAGCAGGGCGACCCGGGCGGGGACGGCACCCTCGGCGCGGACGGCGGCGTCGATGTCGAGGGCCAGGTCGAGGTTGGCGGGGTAGGGCAGGCCGTGCGGGATGGCCGAGGACTCCAGGGCGACGACCGGGCGGCCCTCGTGCAGGGCCTCGCGGACCTCCTCGTCGATGTCGAGGAGGGTGGGGTCGGCGGCGAGGGCGGTGGCGGAGACGGTCATGTGGGGGCTCCTCAGCTGTTCGGGGTGGGCGACGAGGCGGTGTGGGCGTCGGCTTCGAGGGCGAGCGAGCCGCCGGAGACCGTGCCGGTGCCGGTGCCGTCCAGGAAGCGGGGGTGCGCGCCGCGCATGGAGGCGAGTACGAACTCGTAGGGCAGGTCGTCGAAGGAGCCGTGGTCCTTGAGGAACTCCATGGCGGCGCCGCTGCCGTGCGGGTGGTAGAGGCTGTCGGTGCGCCCGTCGAACTCCAGGGGCTGCATGCCGTACAGCTTGCAGAGCACCTTGTTGAAGACGGGGGTGGCCTTCACCCAGCGGCCGTCGAGGTGGATCTGGGTGAGGCCGTGGAAGAAGACGTCGCCGCCGATGTGCTCGATGAGACGGGGCGAGGCGAGGTGGTTGCGGACGTCGCCGTACACCAGTTTCGAGGGGATGCCGAGGGCGCGTACGGCGGCGGCGAACAGGGCCGACTTGTGCAGGCAGAAGCCGGACCTGGCGGTGGCGGTGCTGGATGCCTTGAGGCCCTCGGGGGACAGGTCGGCGCCGTAGACCTCGTAGTGGACGGTGTCGCGGACCGCGTAGTACAGCTTCACGGCGTTCTCGCGGCGGTCGGCCGAACGGTCGTCGATGACGGCGTCGATGAAGGTCTGGACGGCGTCGGACTCGTAGTCCAGGAACTCGGTGGGCGCGGTGAGGCTGCTGGTCACGTCAGTGGTGGTCATGACTGGTTCCCTGGTCAGAGGCCGAGAAGGCTGGCGATCCGGGTGCGCTGGATCTCGCTGGTGCCGGAGTAGATGGTCCCGGCGACGGAGTCGCGCAGTCCGCGTTCGACGCCGTGGGAGGTGAGGACCCCGCGGCCGCCGTGGATGCGGACCGCGTCGAGGGCGTTCTGCACGCTCGCCTCCGATACGACCGTCTTGGTGGCGGCGAGGTCCAGGGCGGCGTCCTTGCTCGCCTCGACCTTCGCGCCGGTGTCCCGCAGCCATTTGCGGGCGGTCTCGGTCCGGATCTTCATGGTGGCGATCTTGTGGGAGATGGCCTGGTACTTGCCGATGGATCGGCCGAACTGTGTGCGGTCCTTGGCGAATCGGACCGTCTCCTCCAGCCGGCGGGTCATCTCGCCGAGCGTGATGGAGAAGGCGAAGAGCACCTCGCGCTTCATGACGTGGTCGAGGACGAGGAACCCGGCGCCCTCCCCGCCGACCCGCTGGGCGACCGGCACCCGCAGCTCCTCGAAGGCGAGGGTGCCGATCGGGCTGGTGCGCAGCCCGATCTTGTCCATGGCCGGCCCGACCACCAGGCCGGGCGTCCCGGCCTCGACGAGGAGACAGGTCAGCCCGAACGGGCCGGGGGCGCCGGTGCGGACGTAGAGGAGGAAGACGTCGGCGACGGGGGCGTTGGTGATGAACATCTTCGCGCCGCTGACGACGTAGTGGTCGCCGTCACGGACGGCGGTGGTGGAGATGTTCATCGCGTCGGAGCCGCCGGACTCCTCGGTGATGGCGTGGGCGGTGATCAGATCGCCGGAGACGATCTTCGGGAGGTAGCGCTCCTTCAGGTCGTCGTTGCCGAACCGCTGGAGCGGTGTGCCCACGGACACGATCTGAGTGGAGGCGGAGAAGGACAGTCCGGAGTCGTGCGAGACGCGGCCCAGTCCTTCCAGGGCCCGCATGGTGTCGGTCAGGGACCGGCCGTGTCCGCCGTACGCCGGGGCGAAGGGGGTGCGCAGGAGGCCGGAGTCCTGGACGGCCGACCACTTGTCCCGGGGGAACTCGGCCCTGCTGTCGAGTCCTTCGAGATCGGCGTTGAGGCGGTCGGCCCAGGGGGCCATCAGATGGAGGAGGTCGGAGGGGGGTGGCTGATCTGACATGGCTGCTCCTTGAACAGACGAACAGACGAACAGTCGAACCGTCGGACCGTCAGTACTGGGAGAAGCCGTCCTCGGACAGGGTGTGCCGTTCGTTGCCGACGATCGGCGGGTTGAAGACCGAGACCAGGTGCAGGTCCTCGTAGTCGGAGGCTATGAGGTGGTGCGGGTCGTGCTCGTTCAGGACGTAGATCGTGCCCGGCATGATCTTGTGTCGGGTGCCGTCCTTCTCGACGACCTCGCCGGAGCCCGCGACGCAGTAGCAGGCCTCCAGGTGCTTGCGGTACTGAAGCGCGCTGGTGGTGCCCTGGCGGACCAGGGTCACAGCGAAGGCGAAGCCCATCCGGTCGGCCTCGACGAGCAGCCGGTGGCTGGTGCCGTTGCCCCACTCGACGGGGGCGACTTCGTCAACGGTGCGCGTGAACACAGGGGTACTCCTCTGATGGTCGAAGGGGTGCGAAGGGGTGCGTCGGGAAAGGTCAGGCCGCGGTGGGCGCGGCGTGACGGACGATCAGCTCGGTGATCGCGGCGATGCTGCGGAAGTGCTCGGGCCTGATGTCCAGGTCGTCCACCGGCACCTGATAGGCGGTCACGATGTGGGACACCAGCCGGACCAGGCCGAGGCTGTCGATGACCCCGGCGGCGATGAGGTCGAAGTCGTCGGTGAGGTCGGAGGCGTCCTCGCCGGCCAGGTACTCGGCGGCGATGTGGGCGCGCAGCTCGTCGGCGATGGCGTGGGGGGTGTGCGGGGCCTCGTCGGCCAGGATGTGGGGGGCGTGCGGGGGCTGGGCGCCCGTGTCGTGGGGGCTCTGGGCGGTCGTCATGCGGTCGCGGTCTCCTTCATACGGTCGTCTCTGATCCGGTTGCGGTCCGGCTTGCCCGTGCTGGTGCGGGGCAGCGGCTGGTCGGTGATGTGGACGGAGGAGGGGATGGCGTGCCGGGGCAGCCGGGCGCCCACGTGGCTGCGCAGGCCGAGGCCGGTCAGCGCGGCGGCGGGGTGCCGGGTCACCCGGGCGTGCAGGCGGGCGCCCGCCTGGTCGTCGGGCAGGGCGACGACGACGGCCTCGCTCACATCGGGGTGGGTGGTGATGACGGCCTCCACCTCCTGGAGGTTGGTGCGGATACCGCGCACCTTGACCTGCCAGTCGGCGCGTCCTTCGAGGTGGACGAGGCCGTCCGGGGCGCGGGTGACGAGGTCGCCGGTGCGGTAGTAGGTGTGGCCGTCGAGCTCGGTGAACGCCCGGTCGTTCAGGGCGGTTCGGAGGTAGCCGTCGGTCTGGAAGGGCGTGGAGACGACGAGTTCGCCGGTGCCGGGGCCGTCCAGCGGGGTTCCGTCGGGCGCGAGCACGAGAGCGCGTACGCCCGGCAGGGGGTGGCCGATCGGCATCCGCTCCGGCCGGCCCGGGGTACGGGGGACCTCGTGCACGAACGAGTCGTTGGTCTCCGTGCAGCCGAACACGTTGTGGAACCGCGCCTCGGGATACGCCGCGAACACCGACGGCAGCAGGTCGGCCGGCATCGCCTCGCCGGTGAACACGGCCTGCCGGACGGTGGGCCGGGAGGGGCCCTGCGCGAGGAGCCGGTGCAGCATCGGTACGCCCTGGACGAAGGTGATGTGCCGACCGCTCACCAGGTCCGCGAGGCGCCCGGCGTCGGCGGCCTGCTCCTTGCCGACGAGGACGACCTCGGCGCCGAGCCGCAGGAAGGTCCATACGTCCAGCAGGGCCAGGTCGAAGTTGAGGGGGGCGTAGGAGAGGGCGACGTCGTCGGCCGTGAGGTCGAAGGCGTGGGTCGCCCAGTCGGCGAAGGCGGTGAAGCCGTCGACGGGGACGGGCACGATCTTCGGGGTTCCGGTGGAGCCGGAGGTGGTGAGCAGCAGCCGGGTGCGGGCCGGGTCGGGGATCGCGAACCCGGCCGCCTCGGTCTCGTCGCGCGGCAACGGTTCGGCGGACAGCCTGCCCTGCTCGTCGACTGCGAGGAGGTGGACGGCACGGGCCTGCCGGCTCAGCCGGGCCAGCGCCTCGACGCCGAGGTCGGGTGAGGGGACGAGGGCGACCAGGCCCCGGCGGAACACCGCCAGCAGCAGGGCGACGGTCTCCGGTGACTTGTGCGCCGGGACGCAGACGGTGGCACCGGGCGCGAGCTCCAGCCGGTCCAGCTGGTCGGCGAGCGCCGAGGTCAGGACGTCGAGTTGGCGGTAGGTGACGCTTCGATGGCAGCAGGACAGGGCCACGCGGTCGGCGCGTTTCTCACGGTGGGCGCCGACCGTGTCGGCGAGGTGGGGTGACGGCATGAACGGCCCCCGGACGGTAGGGAAGGGAACCCGGCGCGATCCGGTCGCCCGCTGTCGGGGCCCGGTGCCGAGCGCTGATCATGACCATCACTGTGTGGAGCGGGCCGGGGGTGTCACAAGCACGGTCCGCGATCCTCATCAGGTCTGCGGGAATCCGTCAGGTTGCCCTTGGGTGAGGGAGCGGTCGGTCCGGCGGATGGTGGCCGGACCACCTCTCGACATGCGTGCCGATCCCTTACGTCCGCCGTTCGACGGCCCGGGGTGGTGGTCCGGTCACCATCCGCCGGGCCGACGGGGTTCCCCCGGCACCTCCTCCGGGCGCCGGGACGCTCGGCAGGGTGGGAGGCGTCAGAGGTCAGCGCGTGAGAGGCAGGCGTCACCGTGAGCAGAGCCGTCTTCAGCGAAGCCGTCTTCGGCGAGGCAGTCTCCAGTGGGTCCGGCTTCGGCGAGGCCGGCTCCGGCGGGTCCGACCATGTCCACTCCGGCTTCAGTCAGCTCGGCTTCAGTCAGCTCGGCTTCGGCGAGGCCGGCTTCGACGGGCCCGGGGCGGACCTCGGCTGGGCCGACTTCCACCAGCCGGTGGATGTCGTCGCCGAGCTGTCCGCCGAGCTGTTCCCGCGGGTGCTGCGCCGCAAGGACCAGCGCTGGTGGGCCGAGCAGTACGTGCGCGGGCTGCTCGCCGCGGACGGCCGCAAGTCGGTACGGCGGATCGCCGCCGCGGTCGGCGGCGGGGCGGCCGAGCAGAGCCTCCACCACCTCATCGCCGCCTCCACCTGGGACTGGTCGCCGATGCGGGCGGAGCTGGCCCGCCGACTCCAGGACGCCGTCGCCCCGTCGGCGTGGGTGGTGCAGCCGATGGCCATTCCCAAGGTCGGCGAGCACTCGGTGGGCGTCGGCCGGCAGTTCGTGCCGCGCGCCGGCCGGCCGGACAGCGGACAGCAGGCGTTCGGCCTCTGGTTCGCCACCGAGCGCACCAGCGCTCCGGTCAACTGGCGGCTGCATCTGCCCGGCGGCTGGATCCGCGACGCGGAACGGCGCCGACGGGCGGAGATCCCCGAGGGCGTGGGCGAGGAGAGCCTGGAGGAGTGCGCGGCCTCGGTCCTGAGGTCCACGCTCAAGTGGGAGCTGCCACGCCGGCCCGTGGTCCTCGGCGCGGCGGGCCCGGATCTCGGCGCGACGATGCGGCGCTACCGGGAGGCGGGCGTCCCGCTGCTGGTGCGGGTCCCGGGCGGCACCGCGCTGGCCGTGGCCGGGCCGTCGCTGCCCGGCTTCGGCGCGGGGCTGCTGGCGGCGCAGCGGATCGCCGACTCGGTGCGGTCCCTGCGCCGCCCCGTCCAGTGGGCCGATCCGCTGGGCGGCCCGGGGACCGTACGGAGTTCGCTGGTCGTGGGTGTCCCGGTGACGCTGCCGGACGGCGGGCGGCCGGGGCTGCTGCTGGGCGAGTGGACGGACCCGCGCCGGCCGCCGACGGAGTTCTGGCTGACCGACCTGGGCCGTCTGCCGGTCCCGGCGCTGCTGCGACTCGCCAAGCTGGCCCGCCGCGTGGCCCGGGACTGCGCCACGACCGGCGAGCAGGTCGGGCTGCGGGACTTCGTCGGCCGTTCCTTCAAGGGCTGGCACCGCCACACCACCCTGGCCTCCGTCGCCTACGCCGCCCGCACCCTGGACACCTCCGGCGCCTACGCCGCCCGCACCCTGGACACCTCCAGCGGCATCACGGCACGCAGCGCGTGAAAGCGGTCGTACGCCCTACAACACGCAGCGCGTGAGAGCGGTCGTACGCCCTACGGCCCGCCCCCGCCCAGCAGATGCCGCGTGCGATGCAGCCGCAGCGCCAACTGCACCTCCAACGCCTGGGCGGGCTCCTGCCAGTGCGGGCCGAGCAGATCGGTGATCCGCTCCAGGCGCCGGGAGACCGTGTTCGGGTGGACGTGCAGCAGCTCCGCCGCGCGCGTGGGGCTGCTGCCGGAGGTGAAGTACGACTCCAGGGTCCGCAGCAGCTCGGTCGACTGCTGCTGGTCGTACTCGAGTACGGGCCCGATCGCCGACCCGACGAACCGCTCGACATCCTGCTTCTCCGACAACAGCAGCCCCAGGAACCCGAGTTCCCTGGGCGAGGCCGTGCCGCCCGTGCCGTCCAGGACGGTGAGGGCGTCCAGGCACCGGCGGGCCTCCTGGTGGACGCGCCTGACGTCGTCCGGCGCGATGGTCGGCCCGGCCGCGCCCCCGGTCACCGGATGCCCGAGCACGACGGAGAGTTCCCGCTGGACGGCCCTGGCGGCACCGGAGGGGTCGTCGCCGGGCAGCAGTAAGACGATGTGGCCGCCGTCGACGTACTTGAGCCCCGAGAGCCGGTGCGCGCACGCCGAGGCCCAGGCGTTGGCCCGGCTCTGCGAACCGCCCTCCGGCCGGACCACCACGACCACGTGCGGCTCGGCGAGGTCGACCCCGAGACGCCGGCCCCGGGACGCGAGCTGGGCGGGCGGCAGTTGGGAGACATGGAGCAGGTCGTGCAGCAGCTCGTCCCTGACCTGGCCCTCGGCCACCGCCGAACTGCGCTGCATCAGCAGTTGTACCGCGACGGCCTGCGCGACCAGGCCCAGCAGCTGTTCCTGCGCCTCGGACGCAGGCCGCGCGCCGTGCAGCAGCAGGGTGCCGAGGCTCTCCGTGCCGCCGGTCACCGGGCAGGCGGCGAGCATGCCGCCGGTGCCGTCGTCGCAGCGCACGGGGCCGTCGGCGGCCTGCGCGTCCAGGCACAGACGGTCGACCGGGGAGCCGTCCACGCGGGCGTCCCTGCCGTTGTCTATGCGGGTAGATTCGAGGCCCGACAAAAAATCCGGGAAGCCTTCTGTACACGCGAGATCCTTGCCGACCGTGCCGCGCACCAGCAGCGCGCCGCCGAGTTCGGCGGACGCCCGCTCCAGCAGGGCGGGCAGTTCGCTGCCGCCGAGGGCCAGGTCGATCAGGCTCCGGTGGATGCTGTGCAGCCGGCGCACGGTCGCGGAGGAGTCCTTGGCCTGCGAGACGTCGCCCGTCAGCTCCGCGACCTCGGTCCGGGTCCGCTCCAGGAGCCGGGTCCGCTCGATGGCGACGGCCGCGAGGTCGGCCAGCGAGGCCATCAGCGAGATCTCGTTGGGCAGGAAGTGCCGGATGTTGCGGTCGGCGACGTACAGCACGCCGAGCGTGGAGTGCTCGTGGCGCAGCGGGACGGCCATGATGGCCCGCAGCCCCTCGGAGCGGACCACGTGGTCGATGGTCTCGTTGTGGACGAAGCTCTCGTCGTGCAGGTAGTCCGGGGTCCAGAACGGGGCGGATCGTTTCTGTGCGTGCGCTCCGACCCCGCCGGCCAGCGGCACCTCGAACCCGACGGTGATCGCGGAGGCATGACCGTCCGCGGCCCGGACCGTGGAGACCCCGTCGGCGCCGTGCAGGCTCACCCAGGACATGTCCAGGCCCATCAGGAGCCGGGCCCGTCGGGTGATCACGGCCAGCAGGGTGTCGAGGCTGTACGGGTGGGTCAGGTCGCGCGCGGTGTCGACGAGCGCGGACAGTCCGGCCTCGCGCTGCTGACGCCGCGCGAAGAGCTGTCTGACCTCCAGTGAACGGTCCTTGGCCGCGGTCAGCCTGGCCAGTTGGTCCGCGGCGACGCCGGCCGCGGCCGCCTGCCGCAGCAGCTCCTCGAAGCGCTCGGCGGGCGCCTCCCCGGCCAGCAGGTCGAGCATGGCCAGCACATACGCGTCCAGCACGCCCCCACCGGTCTGCAAGCCGCGGCCCTCCCCCAGAGCATGGACCAGATCGTTCCGGAAAACCTAGTTCAGGTTTTTACCGAGGGTCAACCAGTTCTTGACCGGGTCGCATCAAAAGCGCAGGTCATCGGCGGCGACGGTGATGTGATCACCTAACCGACCGGCTCGCACTGTTGCCGGACCACCTTCCGCCCCCTCCACCCCGGCCGTCACGCTCGGCAGCACAGGCAACGCACAGTGCGACGCCGCCGACCGACCGGAACGGGTGGGGACTCATGCCGTACACACCGCGGGTGCAGGACTACGAGCGCTCTTTGGAACGCAGCCGACAGTCCCTCAACCGGGCCGACCGGCCCCACGTGTTCACCCTCGCCGGTCGGCAATGGGACCTGCTCGACGAGGTGTTCGCCCCCGTGTACTCGCCGTCGACCGGCGTCGCCCTGGACTTCCTGGGGCTCACCGAGCCCGTCGCCGAGGAGGTGCGTCGAGGCTCGTTCCTGGAGATCGGCTGCGGTACGGGCGTCATCGCGGTGGCCGCGGCACTGGCCGGCCACGGCCCGGTCGTCGCCTCGGACATCAACGCCCGCGCGGTGGAGAACACGGCCGTCAACGCCCGCCGCCACGGCACGGCGGGCGTTCTCCGGGCCGTGCACGGCGACCTGTTCGGCGGCCTCGGCGCCGACGAACGCTTCGACACCGTCTTCTGGAGCTCGAACTACGTCCTCGGGCCCGACCACTACGAGTACCGCTCCGCCCACGAACGCGCCTACGTCGACGCCGGCTACCGCACCCACCGCCGCTACCTGCACGAGGCCCCGCTGCGCACGACACCCGGCGGCCGGGCCCTGCTGCACTTCAGCAGCCGGGGCGACCACCCCCGCCTGACCCGCATCGCCGAGGAGACCGGCCGCGAACTGCGGGTCCTGGAGAGCTGCCGGGTCCGGGAGGGGGAGTACGGCAACGAGATCGTCGAACACCTGCTCCTGGAGATCGTGTCGGCCGACTGACCGGAACCCATCGCACCCCACGGATCCGACCTGCGGAGAGACCGGATTTCCATGCGCACCCTGCTCGTCGACAACCACGACTCGTTCACCTACAACCTCGTCCACCAGCTCGCGCGCGTCACCGGCGCCGAGCCGACGGTCGTCCGCAACGACGACCCGGACTGGCACCCGGCGATGCTGGCGGACTTCGACGCCGTCGTCATCTCGCCCGGCCCCGGAACCCCGCGGCGCGCCGCAGACCTCGGCATCTGCCGGGAGATCATCGAGCGGACCGACCTGCCGCTGCTCGGCGTCTGTCTGGGCCACCAGGGCATCGGGCTGCTGAACGGGGCGAGTGTCGACCGCGCCCCGGAGCCCCGCCACGGCCGGACCTCGCCGGTGCTGCACGAGGGCGAGGGACTGTTCGCCGGCCTGCCCTCACCGTTCGAGGCGGTGCGCTACCACTCCCTCGCCGTGACCCGCCTCCCCGCCCTTCTGGAGGTCACCGCGTGGACGCCGGACGGCGTGGTCATGGGCCTGCGCCACCGGGAACGGCCGCTGTGGGGCGTCCAGTTCCACCCCGAGTCGATCAGTTCGCAGTACGGCGACGAGCTGCTGGCCAACTTCCACCGGCTGGCGCGGACGGGCGAGGGCCGCGGCCGCGGGACGGTGACGCTCCGGACTCCGCGACCTGATCGTCGTACCCCCACCCGCTCCCTGCGCGTGCTCACCGCCCAAGTCCCCACCCCCTGCGACGACGAGACGCTCCACGACCGTCTCTTCCGCGCCGCCGACCACGCGTTCTGGCTGGACAGCAGCCGCCGCGGCGGCCAGGGCCGCTTCTCCGTCATGGGCGACGCGTCCGGCCCGCTGGCCCGGGTGGCCTACGCCGACGTGGCCACCAACACGGTGACCGTGCGGTCGGCGACGGCCGAGGAAACCGTGGAAGGCCCGTTCCTGGAGTGGCTCGACCAGGACATGGCCTCGCT
>JABFXD010001070.1 GCA_013361925.1 Streptomyces sp.
CATCAACGCCGGCAAGGAGACCGTCACGGTCCTGCCGGGCGCCTCCTTCTTCGACTCGGCGCTGTCCTTCTCGATGATCCGGGGCGGCCACATCGATGTCGCCGTGCTGGGCGCGATGCAGGTCTCGGCCGGCGGTGACCTCGCCAACTGGGCGATCCCCGGGAAGATGATCACCGGGATCGGCGGGGCGATGGACCTGGTCCACGGCGCCCGTACGGTCATCGTGGTCATGACCCACACCGCGAAGGACGGCTCGGCGAAGATCCTTCAGGAGTGCGCGCTGCCCCTCACCGGCAAGGCGTGCGTGAACCGGATCATCACCGACCTCGGCGTCCTCGACGTCACCGGGGACGGCCTCGTCCTGGTGGAGACCGCACCCGAGGTGACCGTCGAGGAGATCGTCGCCAAGACCGCGGCGAAGGTCCGCGTCCCGGAGGAGATCCAGTCATGAAGGACGTCTACATCGTCGACGCGGTCCGCACGCCGATCGGCCGCTACAACGGCGGCCTGTCCGCAGTGCGGCCGGACGACCTGGCCGCGCACGCCATCCGTGAACTCGTCGCCCGCACCCCGGACCTGGACCCGTCCCGCATCGAGGACGTGTACTTCGGCAACGCCAACGGGGCGGGCGAGGAGAACCGCAACGTGGCCCGGATGGGCGCGCTGCTGGCGGGACTGCCGACGTCCGTGCCGGGGGTGACGGTCAACCGGCTCTGCGCGTCCGGCCTGGAGGCGGTCATCCAGGCGGCCCGTGCCATCGCGGTCGGGGACGCGTCCATCGCCGTGGCCGGTGGCGTGGAGTCGATGACCCGTGCGCCGTACGTGCTGCCGAAGAACGACCGGGCCTTCCCCGCCGGCCACACCGAGCTGTACTCGACCACGCTGGGCTGGCGCATGGTCAACCCGCAGATGGATCCGCAGTGGACGATCCCGCTGGGCGAGTCGGCCGAACTCATCGCCGACAAGCACAAAATCACGCGTGAGCAGCAGGACGAGTTCGCGCTGGCCTCGCACCGGAAGGCGGCCTCGGCGCAGGAACAGGGGCTGTTCGACATCGAGTTGGCGCCCGTCTCGATCCCGCAGCGCAAGGGCGATCCGGTGGTGTTCGGTGCGGATGAGTGCGTGCGGGCCGATGCCTCCCTCGCGGCGATGGCCAAGCTCAGGCCCTCCTTCCGCAAGGACGGTGGCACGGTCACCGCGGGCAACGCCTCGCCGCTGAACGACGGGGCGGCGGCGCTGCTGCTGGTCGACGAGGAGGGGCTGCGGGCCACGGGGCGCGAGCCGCTCGCCCGGGTCTCCGCGACCGGCGTGAACGCCCTCGACCCGGACTACTTCGGACTGGCACCCGTGGAGGCGGTCACGCGTGCGCTGGCCAAGGCGGGCAAGGGATTCGGCGATCTGTCCGTCCTGGAGCTGAACGAGGCGTTCGCCGCGCAGGTGCTCGGCTGTGTCGCCGAGTGGCCCGAGTTCGATCCGGCGATCCTCAATCCGCAGGGCGGTGCTATTGCTCTCGGGCATCCGCTCGGGGCTTCCGGGGCTCGGCTTGCCGGCACGGTGGCGCACCAACTTGCCCGACGGGGTAGTGGGGTTGGTGTCGCCACGTTGTGCATCGGTGTCGGGCAAGGGCTCGCACTCGTCTTGGAACGTTAGACATCGATCGCGGCTGCGGGCCGGACGTGGCTGGTCGCGCAGTTCCCCGCGCCCCTAAGGGCGCGACCCCGACCCCGATTTCAAGAAACCCCAGGACGTTCCCCATGACTCTCACCCAGCACGACATCGACCAGGAGATCGCGGCCGAGCACGCCGCCTACGAGAAGCGGGTCGCCGACGGCGCCCCCGTCGAGCACCAGCCGCGCCGCGACTACGCCCCGTACCGCTCCTCGGTCCTGCGCCACCCCAAGCAGCCGCCGGTCACCATCGACGTGTCCCAGGACCCGGAACTGGTGGAGCTGCACTCCCCTGCCTTCGGGGAGCGGGACATCACCGAGATAGACAACGACCTCACCCGCCAGCACAACGGCGAGCCGATCGGCGAGCGCATCACCGTCTCCGGGCGGCTCCTCGACCGTGACGGCCGTCCGATCCGCGGCCAGCTCATCGAGATCTGGCAGGCCAACTCGGCGGGCCGCTACGCCCATCAGCGCGAGCAGCACGACGCGCCGCTCGACCCGAACTTCACCGGCGTCGGCCGCACGCTGACGGACTCCGAGGGGCAGTACCACTTCACGACCGTCCAGCCGGGCCCGTACCCGTGGCGTCAGCACGTCAACGCCTGGCGCCCCGCCCACATCCACTTCTCGCTCTTCGGCACGGCGTTCACCCAGCGGCTGGTGACGCAGATGTACTTCCCGAGCGACCCGCTGTTCCCGTACGACCCGATCATCCAGTCGGTGACGGACGACGCGGCCCGGCAGCGGCTGGTGGCGACGTACGACCACAACCTGTCGGTGCCGGAGTTCTCCATGGGCTACCACTGGGACATCGTGCTCGACGGACCGCACGCCACCTGGATCGAAGAGGGACGCTGACCTGCCATGACGAAGATCGACACCAGCCGTCCGGAGACGGTCCTCCCGACCCCCTCGCACACGGTCGGCCCCTTCTACGGCCACGCCCTGCCCTTCCCCGGCGGCGAGGACATCGCGCCGGTCGGCCACCCGGACACGATCGCCGTGCACGGCTACCTCTACGACGGCGAGGGCAACCCGCTGCCGGACGCGTTCGTCGAGTTGTGGGGTCCTGACCCCGACGGCAACATCCCGCAGGTCGACGGCTCGATGCGGCGCGACGGGGCCAGCGGCGGCTTCATGGGGCGCACGGGTGTGGAGTTCACCGGGTGGGGCCGCAGCCAGACGGACGCGAGTGGGCACTGGTCCGCGCGGACGCTGCGTCCGGGCGCGCGCGGACAGAGCGCGCCGTATCTCAGCGTGTGCGTGTTCGCGCGCGGGCTGCTCCTGCACCTCTACACGCGGATCTACTTCCCCGGTGACGAGGCCGCGCTCGCCGCGGACCCGCTGCTGAACCGGGTGGACCCCGCGCGACGCGGCACGCTGATCGCGGCCGACGGCGGCAACGGAACGTACCGTTTCGACATCCGCCTTCAGGGCGAAGGCGAGACGGTCTTCCTGGAGTTCCAGTGACATCTGCCTCGGAGTCGGACGCCGGCCTGCTCGCCCCAGGGTGGGCCGGTTCCCCCGCCGCGGCCGCGACGAGCGACGCCGCGTATCTGCGCGCGCTGCTCGACGCGGAGGCCGCGCTCACCCGTGCCCAGGCGGCCCTGGGCCTGGCCCCGGACGAGGCCGCCACGGCGGTCACCTCGGCCGCCCGGTCCGGGGACTTCGACGCCCGGGACATCGCCGTACGCGCGCGTGCGGGCGGCAACCCGGTGATCCCGCTGGTCGCCGATCTGACCAAGGCGGTCGGCGGGGAGTACGGCCCCTATGTGCACCGGGGCGCGACCAGCCAGGACATCCTGGACACGGCGACGATGCTGGTCGCCGTGCGCGCCCTCGACCTGGTCCGTGCCGATCTCACGCGGACGGAGGCAGCGCTGGCCGGGCTGGCCGCCGAGCACCGGGACACCGCGATGCCGGGTCGCACGCTGACCCAGCACGCGGTGCCGACGACGTTCGGGCTGAAGGCGGCCGGATGGCGGTCGCTGGTGCTGGACGCCCGGGACCGGATGGCGTCCGTGCGCGACTCCGTGCCCGCCCAGCTCGGCGGGGCGGCAGGCACGTTGGCCGCCTTCACCGCGTACGGCGCGACGGACCCGACCGCGCTGCCGGCGGCGTACGCACGCGAACTCGGCCTCAAGGCGCCGGACCTGCCCTGGCACACCCTGCGCACTCCGATCGCCGACCTCGCCGGCTGCCTGGCCTTCGCGGCCGGGGCGCTGGGAAAGATCGCCACGGATGTGCTGATCCTGGCCCGCACCGAGATCGCCGAGGTGGCGGAGGGCAGCGGCGGCGGTTCGTCGGCGATGCCACACAAGGCGAATCCCGTACGGTCCACGCTGATCGCCGCCGCCGCCCGGCGGGCGCCGCTGCTCGCCGCGACGCTGTACGGGTCCTTGGCCGCCGAGGACGAGCGGCCGGCCGGCGCCTGGCACGCCGAATGGGAGCCGCTGCGCGACCTGCTCCGGCTCGTCGGCGGAGCGGCCCGCGATGCCGCCGAACTCACCGAGGGTCTGCGGGTGAACGCGGACACCATGCGGCGACACCTGGACCTCACCCACGGGCTGATCGTCTCCGAGCGCCTGTCCGCCGAACTGGCCCCGGTCCTGGGGCGGGCCCGCGCCAAGGAACTGCTGACCGAGCTCGCGCGCCGCACCTACACCGAGGGCCGCTCCCTCCAGGAACTCCTGGCGCAGGAACCGGAGTTGAAAGAGGCCGTGGACCTCGACCCCACCCACTACACCGGCGCCGCCAAGGCCCTCACCGACCGTGCTCTGGAGCGACGTTGACCGCCACCCTCCTCAACCACCACACCGAGGGCCCCACTTCGGCGGCCCCGCTGCTGCTGGGCCCGTCGCTCGGCACGTCGTCCGCCCTCTGGGACAAGGTCGCGCCGGAGCTGTCCCTCACCCACCGGGTCGTCCGCTGGGACCTGCCCGGACACGGCGGCAGCCCGGCCGGCCTGATCGGCCCCGGCGCCACCGTCGCCGACCTCGCCGACCTGGTGCTCACGCTCGCCGACTCGCTCGGCATCGAACGCTTCGCCTACGCGGGGGTGTCGCTGGGCGGTGCGGTCGGTCTGCACCTGGCCGTCCACCACCCCGAGCGGATCTCGTCACTGGCCGTGGTCTGCTCCTCGGCCCACTTCAACGGGGCCAAGCCCTGGGAGGAGCGGGCGGCACGGGTGCGCGCCGAGGGTCTGGACTGGCTCGTGGAGAGCGCCGACGCGCGCTGGTTCACGTCGGGCTTCACCGTGCCCCGGCTGGTCCGGGACCAGGGGGACGCCGATCCCGAGGCGTACGCCGCCTGCTGCGACGCGCTCGCCGCCTTCGACCTGCGGGACCGGCTGGCGGAGATCACCGCGCCGACCCTGCTGGTCGCCGGCCGGGAGGACCGGGCGACCCCGCCCGCGCATCTGCGGGAGATCGCCGACGCGGTGCCGGGCGCCGGGCTCGTGGAGATCCCGGGCGCGGCGCACATCGCTCCCGCCGAACGCCCGGAGGCCGTGCTGACGGCCCTGCGCGCACACTTCGACGGCGGCGCCAGGCGGGGCATGGAGGTACGTCGCGAGGTCCTCGGCGACGCCCACGTGGACCGGGCACAGGCCCGGCAGACCCCCTTCACCGCCCGCTACCAGGACTTCATCTCGCGCTACGCCTGGGGCGAGATCTGGACCGACCCGACGCTCAGCCGCCGCGAGCGCAGCATGATCACGCTGACGGCGCTGGTCGCGCACGGCCACTACGACGAGCTGGCCATGCATGTGCGGGCGGCCCGGCGCAACGGTCTGACGCCGGAGGAGATCGGCGCCGTACTGCTCCAGACGGCCGTGTACTGCGGGGTTCCGGCGGCGAACTCGGCGTTCGCGGCGGCGCAGCGGGTGCTGGCGGAGGACGGGGAAGCCTGACCCTGCCGGTCCTACCCTCAGCAGCAGCTGCCACCTGCCTCCGCCGTGTGCCTACGGTGGAGGCATGTCGACTGTTCTGATCACCGGCGCCACCTCCGGTCTCGGCCGGTACGTCGCCTTCGAGCTGGTCCGCTCCGGGCACGTCGTCCTCGCCCACGGCCGCGATCCGGGCCGTACCGAGAGCCTGGTCGAGGAGCTGCGCACGGAGGGCGACGCCGAGGCGTTCGTCGCCGACCTCGCCTCCCTGGCGCAGGTGCGCGAGCTGGGCGCGCATGTCGCCGACGCCCATCCCGACCTGGACGTGCTGATCAACAACGCGGGCGTGGGCGCCGGTTCACCGGGCGCGGCCCGCGAACTCAGCGCCGACGGCCATGAACTGCGCCTCGCCGTCAACTACTTGGCGCCGGTCGCCCTGACCCGCGCCCTCCTGCCGACGCTCCGCGCGAACGCCCCGGCCCGGATCGTCAACGTCGGCTCGGTGGGCCAGGACCCCGTGGACTTCGACGACATCGAGTTCCGCCGCGGGTACGACGGCTTCGCGGCCTACCGACGCGCCAAGTTCGCCCTGGCGGCCCATACGTTCACCCTGGCCGAGGAGTTGGCTGACACGGGCATCGCGGTGAACGTCCTGCACCCGGCCACCTTCATGGACACGGCGATGGTCCGCGAGGGCGGGGTCGCCCCTTGGAGCACGGTGGCGGACGGAGCCCCGGGCGTACTGGCCCTGGCTACAGAGGATTTGGGGACGGGCGCGTACTTCGACGGCACGAACAGGGCAAGGGCACACGAGACAACGTACGACGGGGAGGTCCAGAAACGGCTGGCAGCGGTAACTGACCAACTCCTCACGCTGTAGTGCCGCCAGGGGCGCGGGGCTGTGTCAATTTGCGGCTCCGCCGGGTGGGCGCGATCAACCACACACAACCCGCAGCCGCCCCGCCACCAGGCACGACCGAGCTCTCAGCGAAGCCCCCTACCCGTCTCCAACACATCCCGCGCCTGCGCCACCAACCCATCCGCCCCACAAGACCGAGCCAGCGCCAACCCCCGCTGGATCTCCGCCACCGACCGCGCGGCGATCCCGTACTCCACCCGCGCAGCCGCGTGCTCGTACTGACAGGGCGACGCTTCCAGATACGTCACCGCCTGCGACAGCAACCGCACCGCCCGCTGCCCCGTCTCCAGCGCGGCAGCGCACCGCAGCGCCTCACCGATCGCGGTGTCCGTACCGAACCGCTCGGCCCGCCGCCGCGCGTCCGTGGCGAGCTGGGCGGCACGCGCCGGGTCCTGGGTGGACAGTGCGCGGGCGAGGTCGAGCGCCCAGGGGACCATGACCGGATTGTGGTGCCCGCGGGCCGTCGCCGCCTTCTCCGCCGCCTCCAGTTCGTTGATGCCGTCCTGGGCGCGGCCCACGGCCAGCAGCAGCCGCCCCCGCACCGAGCGCGGGTCGGGCAGCACGATGGTCGACGGATAGGGCGGGGCGAAGCCGTACTGCTCGGCGATCTCCCAGGCGTCCTCGACATGCCCGCGCGCGAGCAGCGTGTCGACGAGGTTGCAGGTGGCCGACCAGTACAGCGGCAGCCCGCGGGCGACCCGGTCGGCGATGCGCAGGGACTCGCGCAGCGCGTCCTCGGCCTCCCTGAGACGGCCGCGCCTGCGGTGGTTGAAGCCGAGGAAGGCGTGGGCCAGGGCGAGGTGGCCGCCGCTCCAACCCGAGGACTCGTAGGTGCGCAGTGCGTCGGTGAACATGCTCTCGGCGCGGTCGAGCCGGTCGGTGTAGGTGTAGGAGCTGGCCAGCATCATGAGGATCTCCAGGCCCCACTCGGTGTCGGTCCAGCCGAGTCCGGGGGCCAGGCGGCCGTTGACGAGGGCGCGGTCGCTCAGTTCGACGACGACCTCGGCGTTCTCCCCGTGGGTCATGGCGTCGAAGCCGCGCAGGATGAGCAGGGCGCGCTCGGAGTTGTCCCGCCCGGTGCAGGTGGAGGCGAGTTCGGCGAGCCGCTCGGAGCGGCCGGGTGAGCTGGCCTCGCCCGCGTGGATGCCCTCCCACATGTACTGCACGGCCTGGAGCCGGAGTTGGGCGGGGCCGGGTGCGTGCCGGGCGGCCTCCGCCTCGACCGTGCGGACCGCGTCCTCCAGCTGGTCGTTGTGGATCAGGGCCTGGGAGAGACGGAAGACGGCGTCGACGCGCTCGGCTCCGTCGAGGCCGGGCATGGCGAGCGCGGACTGGAGATGGTCGACGGTGGTGGCGGGTGCGGTCAGGAGGATGGCGCAGCCCAGTTCGTAGAGCACGCGCGCGTGGGACTCCTGCCGGGGCGGTTCCAGCAGCGCCCGTTCCAGACAGCGGCGGGCCGCGTCGGGGGCGCCGACGGCGAGGTGTTCGCGGGCGGCCTCGCGGAGCTGCTCGACGAGTTCCTCGTCGTCGTCCGGGTGGACCTGGAGCAGGTGCCGGGAGGCCATCGCCGCGCCGAGCCCGGAGTCGGTGACGACGCGGGCGGCGATGCCGTGCATCGCGGTGCACAGGGCGGGCGGGATGGAGTTGTAGACGGCGCTGGCGATGAGCGGGTGGACGAACTCCAGGTCGCCGTCGCCGGCCGGGGCCGTGGCGGGGTCGGGCCCGGTCAGGATGCGGGCGCTGCGCAGGAGTTCGGCGCAGCGGACGGCGTCCTCGTCGCTCATGGTGGCGAGTTTGGCGACGAGGCCGACGGAGATGCCGGT
Source organism: Streptomyces sp. (assembly GCA_013361925.1). Classification (GTDB taxonomy): domain Bacteria; phylum Actinomycetota; class Actinomycetes; order Streptomycetales; family Streptomycetaceae; genus Streptomyces. The sequence goes on from JABFXD010001070.1 coordinate 8,299, forward strand.
GCCGAGGATGGCGGCCGCCCAGGCGAACCGGGTGGCCTCGATGCCGAGTCCTTCGAGGCGGGCGACGAGGCCGCCGCCGCGGGCGGAGCGGTTGAGGGCGCGCAGCTCGGGTGCCTGGGCCTCGACCGGTTCGAGTTCGCTGTCCTGGACCTTGGCGAGGAGTTCGACCGTCTCGTACGGGTTGCCGCCGGTGACGGCCCAGACCTCGCGGCAGAACGGGGCGTCGGCGTGTCCGCCCAGGGTGGCGCGGGTGAGGCCGGCGGTCGCCTCCGGGGTCAGGGCGCTGAGGGTGGCGACCGGGGCGTCCGCGGCGGCGGCGATGGCGTCGAGATGGCGGGCGCTCTCGCCGCTCACCTCGCCGGGGCGGCGGGCCACCAGGACCAGGACGGACAGGTCGTCGAGGCGCTCGACGAACGCGGCGAGCCAGCGCAGGGTCTCCTGGTCGGCCCAGTGGGCGTCGTCGATGACGAGCACGAGCGGCCAGTCGCGGCGGGCGAGTCGGCGTACGGCGGCCACCAGGCCGTCGCACACGCCCTGCGGGTCCGCCTGGCCCGCGCCGGGCTCGGTCAGTCCGAGGGCGGGGCCGGCGATGTCGTACCAGTCGCCGAGGTACTCGCGCGCCTCCTCCGGCATCAGGGACACCAGGGCGGGCTGGAGGAGCTGGCGCAGCACGTTGAAGGGGACGGACCTGAGGGTCTCGCCGCCGCGGGCCGACCAGACGACGCAGCCGCGCGCCTCCGCCCTGCGCCGGGTCTCGGCCAGCAGCGCGGTCTTGCCGAGTCCGGCCTCGCCGCGGAACACCAGCACGCTGCCCGACGACGAGCTGTCGGCGCGCAGCGTGTCGATCGCCTGCTCGACGGCGGCGACCTCCTCGTCGCGCTCCCACAGGAAGGCCGAGGCGGCCTGGGTGGGCCGTGCCTCCGTCATCCCGTTACCTCCCCAAGTCGCCCGAACGACGTACAGACCTCGAGCGTAGCCGTCCGATTGCCTATGTGGAGGGCGGTCCGGGCAGCTGTTGCCTCGACGGGTGACAGCGGGTGCGCGCGGGCGACGCGCCCGGCCCGTGACCTGCGCCGCGCAGTTGTTGACTGTCAGTCAAAAACCAAAGGAGGAGCCCATTCTTCAAGATCGGAAAGAAGACCGCACGACCGGCGAAGGCGCCGGTCGCTCCCGCCGCGCCCTCGTCGCCGGGTCGGTCGGCAACTTCCTGGAGTGGTACGAGTTCGGTGTCTACGGCTACTTCGCCACGATCATCGCGGCGCGCTTCTTCACCCCGGAGGGCGGCGGCGAGGTCGAGGCGCTGGTCAGGACGTACGCGTCGTTCGCGCTGGCGTTCTTCTTCCGGCCGGTCGGGGCGGCCCTGTTCGGGCGGCTCGGGGACCGGATCGGCCGACGGCCGGTGCTGATCCTGGTGATCGCTCTGATGACCGGCGCGACCGCCCTGATCGGCGCGCTGCCGACGTACGACCAGGTCGGCGCGCTCGCTCCCTGGCTGCTGACCTTTCTGAGGGTGATTCAGGGGCTGTCTGCGGGTGGGGAGTTCGGCGGGGCGGTGTCGGTGATGACGGAGTTCGCGCCGCCGGGCCGCCGGGGTCTGTACGGGTCCTGGCAGTCGTTCACGGTGGCGCTCGGGCTGTTGGGCGGTGCGGGGGCGGCGGCGCTGCTCGCGACCGTGCTGACGGAGGCGCAACTGGGCGACTGGGGCTGGCGGTTGCCGTTCCTGCTGACGCTGCCGATGGGCTTGGGAGCGCTGTGGCTGCGGTTGCGACTGGACGAGACCCCGGTCTTCGAGGAGGAGCGGTCACCGGTACGGCCGCCTCCGCGTGAGCTCGCCGGGGCGATCGCGCTCGGCGCGGGGCGCGTCATGGGCTGGGCCGCGGCCGGTTACACCTTCCTCGTCGTGCTGCCGTCCTACCTCCAGAGCACCCTGCACGCGAGCTTCCGGCAGGCGCTGCTCGCCACCGTGCTGGCCAATCTGGGTTTCGCGGCGACCATCGTCCCGGCGGGGCTGCTGAGTGACCGGGTGGGGCGGCGGCCGGTGATGCTGACGGGGGCGGTGCTGGTGGTGGTGCTCGCGGTGCCGCTGCTCAACCTCCTTCAGGATGAGGGCACCTCGAACGCCGTGAAGGGCGTCGCGGTGTGTGGCGCGGGTGCCGTGGTGGGCCTGATGGCGGGGCCGGGGCCGGCGATGCTGGCGGAGCTGTTCCCGACGAACGTGCGCTGCACCGGGCTGGGACTCGCCTACGCGCTGTCCAATGCGGTGTTCTCGGGATGCGCGGGCCTCATCATCACCAAGGCCGTGGAGCGGACCGGGAACGTGGACATCCCGGCGTACTACGCGGCGGCGACCTGCGCGGTGAGCGCGCTCGCGCTGGCGAAGGCACCTAGCCGGAAGGGGAGTTGAGCGGATGCGGGTCATCGGGCTGATGTCCGGCACGTCGTACGACGCCATCGACGCGGCGGCGGCCGATCTGAGGCTCGTCGACGACAGCCTCGTACTCGAACCGCTGGGGATGGTGAGCGAGCCGTACGACGACGACCTGCGCGAGGCGCTCGGGGCCGCCCTGCCGCCACGGCGGACGTCGATGGCCGAGGTGTGCCGGCTCGACACCCTCATCGGGCGGGCCTTCGCCGCGGCGGCCGGCCGGGCCGGGGGTGAACTGTGCGACGGACGAGCCGAGTTGGTCGCCTCGCACGGGCAGACCGTGTACCACTGGGCCGAGGCGGGCCGGGTGCACGGCACGCTTCAGCTCGGGCAGCCCGCCTGGATCGCGGAGGCGACGGGACTGACCGTGGTCTCCGACTTCCGGCCGCGTGACATCACCGTCGGCGGACAGGGCGCACCACTGGTCAGCCTGGTCGACCTCTTGTGGCTGAACGGCCGGCCGGGCACACCGGTCGCGCTGAACCTCGGCGGCATCGCCAACCTCACCGCGTCCGACGGAACGGCCTTCGACACCGGGCCGGGGTGCGCGCTGATCGACGCGGCGGCCCGGGGGTTCAGCGGCGGACGCCTGGCGTACGACGCCGACGGGGCGCTGGCCGCGCGGGGCCGGGTGCACGGGGCGCTGCTCTCCCGGCTGCTCGCGGAGCCGTACTACGCGCTGAAGCCGCCCAAGACGACCGGGAAGGAGCTGTTCCACCTCGGGCACCTCCAGGACGCCCTGGCCGGGTTCGGGACGCTGCCCGCCGAGGACGTCGTCGCCACCCTGACGATGCTCACGGCCCGGACGGTCGCCGACGCCGTACGGACGCTCGACGCGACGGAGGTGATCGCCTCGGGCGGCGGGACGCGCAACCCGACGCTGATGCGGATGCTCGGCGCCCAGCTGCCCGGCGTCACCCTGCGCGCCTCCGGCGAACTGGGGCTGCCGTCGGACGCGAAGGAGGCGTACGCCTTCGCCGTCCTCGGGTTCCTGACCGTGCACGGGTTGCCCGGCACGGTGCCGCGGAGCACGGGTGCCCGGCACGCGCGCGTGCTCGGTTCGGTGACTCCGGGACGGGACGGACTGCGCCTGCCGCCGCCCGCGCGGGTGCGTCCTGTACGACTCGTCCTGAACTGACCGGAATTCCGTACCGGCCCTCTCATACGCCTTTCACCGACGCCTCATACGGTGGGGGCATGACGCAGGTGACTCCTCCCGGTTGGTATCCCGATCCCGGGCAGACAAGTGACGGTCCCGCCACCGAGCGCTGGTGGGACGGCAAGGCATGGACTGACCAGATCCGCCCCGCGGGGTCGGCCGCCGCATGGGGTCCGCCGGCGCAGACCGCCGACGCGGGGCCGTATCCGGCGTACCCCACGTATCCGGGCCAGCCACCGGCCGGCGGGCGGCGGGGGCTGCGGACGGGCATAGCCGTCGCGGTCGCCGTCGCGGTCCTCGCCAGCATCGGTGTGGGCGTGTGGGCGCTGACCAGTGACGACGACGGGGGTGGCAACACCGCCAACTCCCAGCAGCAGCCGGGCGGCACCGGTGGCCCCGGCGGCGGCCAGGGCGGTCCCGGTGGCCAGGACGGCGGCCAGGGCGGCCCCGGCGGCAATGGCGGTTCGGGCGGATCCGGTGGTTCCGGTGGTTCCGGAGGAGCCTCGCCCTCGCCGCAGGGGTCCGAGGCGCCGAAGATCGAGAGCGGCTCGGTGTCCGACTCGATCAGCGGGATCAGCCTCCCGATCCCGGACGGCTGGTACGGCCAGGAGATCCAGGTCGGCGCGTCGGTCACGTCCGACGACTCCTACCAATGCCCCGGTGAGACGTCGAAGACGTGCACGAAGGGCGGCGCCTACTCCGCGCCGGCCGTCGCGTTCGGCCACCAGGACAAGTCGGCCGAGGCGGTCGCCAAGGCCGACATCAAGGCCAACGCCGACGAGTCCTACGGCGGCAAGACCTACGGCGCGATCACCTCCCACGACGTGCTCGCCTCCAAGGCGGTGACCGTCGCCGGGCAGAAGGGCTATCTGGTCCGCTGGAAGGCGGTGACGAGCAAGGGCGCCGACGGCTACGTCGAGTCCCTGGCCTTCCCCTCCCCCTCCAACGCGCAGCAGATCGTCGTCGTGCGCTTCGGTGTCGACGTCGGCGAGAAGCAGTCGGTGATCGACGAGATCACCAAGGGGATCAAGGTGTCGACGGGCGGCGGCAGCGGCACGGACGTGTAGCACGGCCGCCGGACAGCAGTCGGCCGGGTGGGGCGCCTCTCCGCTCAAGAGGAACCCCACCCGGCCGGGGGGTGCGCGCCGCCCCCGTCCCCACGGTGCGGCGCGAGCAGGTCACCGTCCAGTCATCCCATGGACGGCGGCCTGGGTCTTCACGTCTCAGGTCTTCACGTCAGGCCCAGTGCGGGCAGCACCACGGCGTCGACGAAACGGACCAGATAGTCGGGGTCGGCGTACTCCCCGTCCACGACGGGCCGCGCGCGGATCACCCCGAACAGCTGGGCCGGGATGTACTCCAGCGCGGGCTGGTCGGCGGCGATCTCACCGCGCTCGACCCCCCGCTGGAGGATCTCCTTCAGCGCGGTGATCTCCGGGTGGACGAGCGCCTCACGCAGGGCCATCGCCAGTTCCGCGTCCTGGGTGACGGCGTGCCCGAGGGCCTGGAGCAGCTTGGTGTCCCGCATCGACCACCGGCCCGCGGCCCGCGCGACCTCGCGCAGGTCGTTCGCGAGCGTTCCGGTGTCGATGCCCTCGAACTTCGACATACGGCGCGAGCGCAGCGCGGCCACCACGAACTGGGGCTTGGTCTTCCACTGCCGGTACAGCGTGGACTTGCTGCACCGGGTGGTGGCGGCCACCCCTTCCATGGTCACGGCGTCATAGCCGCACTCCCTGATCTGCTCGAGGACGGCGTCGAAGAACTCCTGCTCACGCTCGCGCGAGATCTTGGAGCGGCGCGAGGCG
>JABFXD010000159.1 GCA_013361925.1 Streptomyces sp.
TCGCGGGCCGGGTGGCCGGAAAAGGCGTGCTCTCGATCGCCCTCACGGGCACGGACCTGCGCACGACGTATGAACCGGTACGGGCGACGGTGAAGAAGGGCGAGGAGGTGACGCCGGGAGAGACGGTGGGCACGGTGGAGCCGACGGGCTCCCACTGCACGAGGCCATGCGTCCACTGGGGCCTACGCAGGGGAGACACCTACCTGAACCCACTCTCCCTGCTACCACCGTGGCTACTACACAGGGGCCCGTCCAGACTGCTGCCGGTTCTGGGAGTACCGCTCCCCACATAGCTGCGGGCAGTCGTGCCGCTGGGCGGCACGGGTGAGCGCGGGCGGCACCCCGCAAGCGCGGGCGAGCGACAACGCCCCCGCGGCAACCCCCGCCGCCCTCAGCCGCGAACGCCCACCGCAACCCCCACGAACCTCAGCCCCGCACACCCCGCAGAGCCATCGCCACCGCGGCCTCGGTGATCGCCGCCGGATCCTCCGCCGCCCCCAGCTCGATCCGCCGCACAGCCGCGTCCACAACCCCCTGCAACAACATCGCCGCCAGCCGAGGCTCCGTATGCCCCATCTCCCCCAGCGCCTCGCCGATCATCGCGACCAGCCCCCCGTGCGCGGCCCGGATCTTCTCCCGGGCCCCCGCATCGAGCTCACTCGCGGAAATGGCGACGACGGCCCGATGCCGCCGGTCCCCGACCAGCGCCAACTGCGACCGCACATACGCCTCGACCTTGGCCTCGGCCCCTTCCGCCGAGCCCATCGCCGCGGCGACCTCCGCGGCCCAGACCGGGAAGTCGACCTCGCACAGCTCCTCGACGACCGCGGCCCGCGACCGGAAGTACTCGTAGACCGACGACCGCGCCAACCCCGTCCGCTCGGCGAGAGCCGGAAACGTCAGCGCCTCCGTCCCGCCCTCGGACAGCAACGAACGAGCCGCGTCCAGCAGGGCGGCTCGCTGCATCGACCGGTGCTCGGCCACGGAGGCCGCTCGAATCCTTGGCACGTCCACCACTTTACGGACGCGCCGCCCCGGACGGGAGTCACTCGACCCCACCTCGGTCCATCCAGCCAGGTCAACGACCGAAGCTGGCCAGTTTCGCCCGCAATTGCAGCACCGACTTGGTGTGGATCTGGCTGACCCGGCTCTCGGTCACACCCAGCACGTTCCCGATCTCCGCGAGGGTCAGCCCCTCGTAGTAGTAGAGCGTGACCACGGTCTTCTCCCGCTCGGGCAGCGTGTTGATCGCCCGCGCCAGGAACCTCCGCAGCTCCCGGTCCTCGGCCACCTCCACCGGATTGTCGGCGGCGGTGTCCTCCAGCGTGTCCATCAGACTCAGCCGGTCCCCGCCCTCGCCCCCGACATGCAGCAGCTCCTCCAGCGCCACCACGTTCGCCAGCGACAACTGGCTGAAGACCGCGTGGAGTTCGTCGACGGCGATCCCCATCTCGGTCGCCACCTCACCCTCGCTCGGCGTCCGCCTCAGACGAGCCTCCAGCGTCGCGTACGCCCGCTCGACGTTGCGCGCCTTCTGCCGCACCGACCGCGGGATCCAGTCCAGCGCCCGCAGTTCGTCGATCATCGCGCCCCGGATCCGGGTGATCGCGTACGTCTCGAACTTGATCTCCCGGTCGATGTCGAACTTCTCGATCGCGTCGATGAGCCCGAAGACACCCGAGGACACGAAGTCGGCCTGCTCGACATTGGGCGGCAGACCGACGCTCACCCGTCCCGCCACGTACTTCACCAGCGGTGAGTAGTGCAGGATCAGCTGCTCCCGCAGCCGCTCGTCCGCCGTCGCCTTGTACGACCGCCACAGCTCGTCGAGCGTCGAGGGAGCGGGCGGCCGCACGCTGCCACCGTCGCGGGCGGCTGGGGGGACCGCCGCCCGGTCGGACCCGGAGGTGTGCTGGGGCATTCGTCGCCTTGTGCCGTTCTGCCGTGAAGTGGGGATGGCTGGGTGAGCTGTCGGTCTGATGCTGATCTGAAAGCTCTGATGCTGATCTGGAGTCTCTGAGGTGGATCTGGAGTCTCTGAGGTGGATCTGTGGTCGAGTTGCCGTTCCGTGCCGGAATCCCCGTGAGCGTAGCGTGACTGGAGTGTCGCGGTGTGCGAAGGACGAGCCCCCGGCCGTGCGCAGATACGTTCCTCTTGCCGTCCCGCAGGGTCACGCCGACAACTCAGCGTGACCACGCTCCACCCTCAACTGCGGGAATTCCCAAGGCTGTAGGGGTTCCCCCGGACGGCCGAACACGCTCGGTCAACTCGGACTCCGACCACCACGGACGGAGATCACTGCCTGGCGTGTCAACTTCCAGCCGTCGCCGTGTCGTTCGACGTAACCAAGTGATCGGAGCTCGTACAGTCTCGCGACCGCCTCGTCCTGCGTCGTCTGCGCTCCCCGCCCGACCTCGGCCGCGGTCGCCGCACGGCGTGACGGCAGCGCGTCGAGGACTCTTCGGGCGCCGGGTTCGAGCAGGTCGCGGGGGAGCACCGGCCCTCTCCGCTCCGGCGCGAGCTCCCCCATCTCACCGACCACCTCGACGACTTCCTCGGCGTCGGTGACGAGTTCGGCGTCGCCGCGCAGCAACTCGTGGACGCCGGCGGAGAGGGCGCTGGTCGCCGGGCCGGGCACGCCCATGGTGTGCCGCCCGAGCCGTTGCGCCGCACGCGCGGTGACCAGCGAGCCGCTCCGATACGCCGCCTCGACGACCACGGTCCCTCTGGTCAGGGCGGCGATGACGCGGTTGCGCAGCACGAACCTGCTCGGTGTCGGATGGTCCCCCGGCGGCAACTCCCCCACCACCAGCCCCTGTTCGGCGATCCTGGTGATCAACTCGGTGTGTCCGCGCGGATAGGGCCGATCGACCCCGCAGGCCAGCACGGCGACCGTGGCGCCCCCGGCGCCGAGCGCTCCGCGATGAGCGGCCCCGTCGACGCCGTAGGCGCCGCCGGACACGACGACCCACCCACGCTCGGCGAGTCCGGCGGCGAGGTCGGCCGCCATATGGGCGCCGTACTCGGTGCAGGCCCGAGCGCCGACCACGGCGACAGACCGCAACGCCCACATCCGCAGACTGGGCCGCCCCCGGACCCACAGCCCGAGCGGCCTCGTGTCCCCCAGGTCGTCCAGCTGCCCGGGCCACTCACTGTTGCCCGGACACACGAACCGCACGCCGGCCTCAGCGGCGACCGCGAGATCCCCCCGGGGCTCGGCCCGGGCCGCCCGAGCGACCAGCCCGGCCCACCGCTTGCCGCTCACCCCGGGCAACACCTCCCGCCCGCCCCGCAACCGCCGGACCACCTCCCCCACCCCGAACTCCCGCACCCACCGCCCGGCAACCTCGTCCCCGGGCTCGATGACACGGCTGAGGAAGACCCGGGCGAGCAGTTCGCGGTCCGGGTCGTCGCCTCCGTTCATGTCAACGCCCCGATGGCCATGGGCACGCCCCTGGGGACCCCGGTGCGCAGTTGCAGCGCCAGGGCGACGTCGACCGCGTCGGGCCGGTCGTGCCCCACGAGGTCGGCGACCGTCCAGGCGACCCGCAGGACACGGTCGAGCCCTCGGGCCGTCAGCACACCCCGTTCAAGGCTGCGCTCGGCCGCGTCCATCGCCCCCGGAACCGCGTGCCAGCGACTGCGCAGCTCACGGCCCGGCACTTCGCTGTTGGTCCCCCATGGAGTACCGACGAGGCGTGCCGCCGCGCGTTCCCTGGCTGCCCGCACTCGATCGGCGACCACCGCCGTCGACTCGCCCCGGGCATCACGTTGGGCCAGCTGCGCCCGCGTGACGCGGTCCACCTCCACCCGCAGGTCGACCCGGTCGAGGAGCGGGCCGGAGAGCCGGGCCTGGTACCGGCGGATCGCCGAGGGCGGGCATTCGCAGAAGTCGTCGGTCTGGGAGAAGCGCCCACAGGGGCACGGGTTGGCCGCGAGCACCATCAGGAACTTCGCCGGGAACCGCACCACACCCGCGCTACGGGCGATCACCACATGCCCCGCCTCCAGAGGCTGGCGCAGCGCGTCCAGCGCCTGACTGCTGAACTCGGGGCTCTCGTCCAGAAAGAGCACGCCTCGATGAGAGAGCGACACCGCCCCGGGCCGCGCCATGCCGGGACCACCGCCCACAAGCGCCTGCATGGTGGCCGAATGGTGCGGAGCGCAGTAAGGAGCGACGTCGATCAGGGGCTTGCCCGCAGGCAGGAGCCCGGCCACCGAGTGCACCGCCGTGACCTCGAGCGACTCCTGCCGGGTCAGCCGCGGCAGCACCGCGGGCAGTCGTTCCGCGAGCATCGTCTTGCCGGCGCCCGGCGGCCCCTCCAGGAAGAGGTGATGACCGCCGGCGGCGGCGACCTCCACGGCCGTGCGTGCCGAGAGCTGGCCCACGACGTCGGCCAGGTCATGGCCTTGGTCCTGCTGCGCGGCGCCCAGGCTGTGCATACCGGTGGCCGCGCCCGTGCCCGGCATCCGCAGCCCGGCGAGCAGGGGGTCGGGGCGGCCCTCCTCCTCCGGCTCCTCGTCCGGGACGGGCTCGTCCGCCAGCACGGCGATCAGTTGGCGCAGACTGCGGATGCCCAGGACCGAGACGCCGGGCACCAGCGAGGCCTCGGCGGCGGCACACTCCGGCACCACCACCTGCTCGTACCCCGCGTCCGCGGCCGCGATCACCGCCGGCAGGATGCCCCGTACCGGCCGCACCCGCCCGTCCAGCCCCAGCTCCCCGATCATCACGATGTCCGCCAGCACCCGCGGATCGATCCGCTCGGCCGCGCCCAGTACCGCCGCCGCGACCGCGAGATCGAACCCGCTGCCGCTCTTCGGCACCGACGCCGGACTCAGGCCCACCGTCAGCTTCTTCGCCGGCCACGCGGCGCCGGAGTTGACCACCGCGGCCCGCACCCGGTCCTTGCTCTCGGTCAGGCTCTTGTCCGGCAGCCCCACCAGCGTGAACGCCGCGACCCCGGGCTCCAGGTCGGCCTGGACCTCCACCACCACGCCCTCGACGCCCACCAGCGCCACCGAGCACGTACGCGCGAACGCCATCTCAGGCCACCCCTCGCGCATGCTCGACGACGGGTGCGCCGCGCTCCGGCAGGAGGACGCCGACCAGGTCGATGCGGACGCCGCCCGGCGGCGCCCCTCCGTGGGCATGGATCCAGCATTCGGCGAGGCCGCGAAGCCGCTCCGCCTTCTCCGGGGTCACCGCGGCCATCGGGTGTTCGAAAGCACCCGCTGCACCCGTCCGCCGTGTCTTGACCTCGCAGACGACCAGGACCTCTCCGTCCCGCGCCACGATGTCGATCTCACCGGTCCTGCCACAGCGCCAGTTGCGCTCCAGGACGGTCATCCCGGCCTCCGCCAGCCGCCTTGCGGCCAGCGTCTCGCCGTACTTGCCGAGTGCACTGCGTGCGTTCATGTCGGCACCACCTCCGGCGCCAACAGTCACGCAGAACAGCCACCCTTGTTGATCTTGGTGGACTACTCGGCGACTGTGGAAAACTCAGCCACCCACACGAGCGGCCCCACTACCGTCCTCAGCCGCCCGGCAATTCCAGGTCGCTCTTGTTGAGCTCCTCGATGTTCACGTCCTTGAACGTGAGCACCCGGACCTGCTTCACGAACCGAGCCGGCCGGTACATGTCCCAGACCCAGGCATCGGCCATCGAGACCTCGAAGAACACCTCGCCCTGAACCGAGTGCACCTGCATCTCGTAGTCATTGGTGAGATAGAAACGCCGCTCGGTCTCGATCACGTACTTGAACAGACCGACGACATCGCGGTACTCCCGATAGAGCTTCAGCTCCATCTCGGTCTCGTACTTCTCGAGGTCCTCGGCGCTCATGGCATGTTCCCCTTCAGCCGTGCGATCCCCCCATTGTGCGCCAGTCCCGTCAGCCCCTAGACGATTTCGGTGTCGAGGGTCACGGGCCCGGCCGGGGGACCTTCGTCGAGCAGCCTGCGGAGCAGCTCGGCGAGTCTGGTCGGATACACCGTCTCATGTGCTCGGGTCAGTTCCTGACAGGTCCACCAGCGCGCTCCGGCGACGCTGCGCCGTTCCAGATCGGTGAGCGCCGTCGCCGCCGTCGCCGTCTGGGTCGTCCGGGCCAGGAAGTACCACTCGTCCTGGTCCCAGCGGCGCCCCGCGAAGGGGAAGGAGCACATCCGCCGCCACAGCACCGGACCGAGCTCGACCTCGGTGATCCCGGTCTCCTCGACGAGTTCCCGCAGAGCGGCCTCTTCACGAGTCTCGTCGCCCTCGACTCCGCCGCCGGGCGTGAACCACCAGTCGTCGCTCGGATCGTCCGGCTCATGGCCGTGCAGGAGCAGGATGCGGTCGTCGGGGTCGAGCAGCACCACCCTGGCGACCTTGCGCAGTCCGCCCTCATAGGTGTCCGCCGCGGCCTCAGCGCGCACCCACGGGCTCCGTCCGGGCAGGGGTGCCGCGCCGCTTGCCGAGCCGCTTGGCGATCGGACCGTAGGCCCCGCCGCCGAGCACGAGCACCGCGCCGCCGATGATCAGGGCGGTGATCGTCCGCAGCGGACCGGGCGAGGACAGCGCACCGAGTTCCTTGAAGCCGCTCGGCTCCTTCAGCATGCCGTCCATGGGCCAGACCACCGCGTCGACGCGGGCGGTCACGGCACTGACCGCGACCGTGCCGCTGGCCGCGTCCGTGAGGTGCGCGGAGGAGTCGAGGGAGCCCTGCCGCTCGTCACCGAGCAGGAACAGCCGGCCCTTGGGGACGGTCACCTCGGGGATGTTCTTCCACTCGGCCAGGCTGTCCTTGGGCAGATACGGTTCCTCGATCTGCTTGCCGTTGACGGTCAGCTTGCCCTTCGTGCAGCAGGAGACGGTGTCCCCGCCGACCGCGACCACGCGCTTGACCACCGGGGCGTTGGTCACCCAGCTCTTGTCGGTGAAGACGACGACGTCACCCCGGCGGATGTCGCCGGCGTCGATGCGCTGCGCGAGCACCCGGTCACCGGCGTCGATGGTGGGCGCCATCGAGCTGGTGGGCACGGTGTACGGCCGGTAGACCACCGCTCCCCAGGCGAACCCGCCCAGGAACAGCACCAGGCCCAGCGCGACGGCCAGCCCGGACAGTCGCTGTCCGGTCCGGCTGCCCACCGGGCCCGTGTTGGTGCCACCGCTGCGCGGGGCCGTACGTGTCGTGCTCTCGCCACCCATGGGTCCGCACCCTACCCGGCGGTACCGGAAGCGGTCAGCCCCCTTTCGGAGACCGAGGTCACGGCCTCCGTAAAGGTTTCACAAGGTCAACCGCAGGGGCCGTCAGCGGGTCTCGACCGAGGCGGTCTTCCGCCGCCGCCACAGCACCAACGGCACCGCGCCCGCGAGCGCCAGCCCCTGCGGGGCCGCGGTCAGTGCGGTGGACGCCGAGGACTGGGTGTTCAGGCCGTCCTGGTCGAAGGTGTCGGGGACCGGCAGGGTGCCCCAGCGGTTGATCGGCCAGGCCTTCACTACGGCGCGCCCGACCACGTCGTCCACCGGGACCATGCCGTGGTGTTTGTCGGTCTGGTTGTACCGGGAGTCGCGCGAGTTCTGACGGTGGTCGCCCATGACCCAGATGTAGCCCTTGGGGACCTTCACGGTGAACTGGCCGCCCTGGTCGTCCTGGCTGCACGGGGTGTTGCCCGCGTAGACGTAGTCCGCCTCGTTCAGCGCCTTGCCGTTGACCTTCAGCGGGCCGGTGCCCTTGCAGGACACGGTGTCGCCGCCGACGCCGATGACGCGCTTGATGAGGTCCTTCTCCTCGGCGGACGGCATCAGACCGATCCAACTGAGGAACGTCTGGATGGCGTTGGGGTCGGTCGTCGGCTCGCCCGCCAGCCAGTTGTCGGGGTCGTGGAAGACGACGACCTCACCGCGCTCGGGCTCGGAGCCGAACCAGGGCGTCAGCTTGTCGACGAGGACCCGGTCACCCTGCTGGAGGGTGTTCTGCATCGAGTCGGACGGGATCGAGAACGCCTGCACCAGGAAGGTCTTGATCAGCAGCGCCAGGACGAGCGCGATACCGATCAGGATGGGCAGTTCCTTCCAGAAGGAACGCTGCTTCTTCGGCGCGGGCTTGGACTCGTCCTGACCCTGGTCCGTTCTGGTGCCGTCCCCATCTCCGCCGGAGCCATCGCTCGAGGTCACGACGCTGTCCACGGCCGGGTCGGCCGCGTCCACGGGGCGTCCGCGGTGCTCCTCGCCGTCGTGTCCGGACCGTGCGCCAACCGCCACATCCCCCACGCCAACTCCTTACTCTGTGCCGCCGCCTGCCCCATGCACGGCGCAGGCCCACCACTCCCATAACGAGCGGGAGTTCCGCAGGGGTCGGGAGTTGGACAGGTCCATTCGGATCGTCGGAGGCAACCCTATGCGACAGCGGGGGAGCAGCGGTCGACCCGGTCGCCGAGTCGGTCACGGAAGCGTAGGTTTTCGGCTCCTTCAAGGTGTTCCAGTGGCCCAGGGGCCAGGCGATGACCATCGCCCGTCCCACCACCGAGTCCTCGGAGACCGTACCGCCGTAGTCGGTGTCCTGATGGACGCGGGAGTCCGCGGAGTTGGCCCGGTGATCGCCCATCACCCACAACCGCCCCTGGGGGACGGTGATGTCGAACTCCTGCGAGGAGGGAGCGTTGCCGGGATAGAGGTAGTCGCCCTCGGTGAGCGGCACGCCGTTGACGGTCACCCGCCCTTGTGTGTCGCAGCACTTGACGCGGTCGCCGCCCACGCCGACGACCCGCTTGATGAGGTCCTTCTCGTTGTCGGACGGCAGCAGACCGATGAAGGTGAGGCCTTCCTTGATCTGCTTGACGACGACGGGGTCCTCCTTCTTCGTCGTCGTCTGCTCGTCCTTGAGCCAGCCGCCGGGGTCCTTGAAGACGACGACGTCCCCGCGCTGCGGCTTGGAGCCGAACCACGGGGTGAACTTGTCGACCAGGACGCGGTCGCCGATCTGGATCGTCTGCTCCATGGAGCCGGACGGGATCACGAAGGCCTGCACGAGGAAGGTCTTCAGCACCAGGGCTATGAGCACGGCGACACCGACGAGGAGCGGTATCTCCTTGACGGCGGAGCGCCTGCGGCGCCGCTTGACCTTGCGCTGGAGCTTGCGGCGCTCCGCGCGCGAGCGTCCGCCGGCGGGGCTGGCGGCGCGCCGGACGCCGGTGGGCAGAAGGTTGTCGGCGGCGTCTCCGGACACCCCGCGCGGTTTGCCGCGGTTACCCATGCGCACCGTCCTCCGCGGGCACACGCGCGTAGGCGTCGGAACGCCGCAGCCGGGTCCAGTGGGCGGTCGGCCATACGATCCAGTCGGCGCGGCCGATCACCTCGCCGACCGGGATCATGCCGCCGCCGGGCGAACCCAGGTGGTCGCGGGAGTCGCTGGAGTGACTGCGGTGGTCACCGAGAACGAAGAGAGTGCCGTCGGGCACGACGACGTCGAAGGGAACCGCCGAAGGGCTGTCACCGGGGTACAGGAACGTCGACTCGTCGACCGACCGGCCGTTCACCTCGATCCTCCCCTTCTTGTCGCAGCAGACCACGTGGTCTCCCCCCACCCCCACAACGCGCTTGATGTAGTCCGCGTCCCCGAAATACCCGGATCCGTCGAACACGACCACATCCCCGCGCCGCGGCTCGGCACCGAAACGGTACGCCAACTTGTTTACGAGAACGCGGTCCCCGATCCTCAATCCGTTTTCCATGGATCCGCTGGGAATCTGGAAGGGTTGAGCCACGAAAGCGTTGAGAAGCAGCAAAAACAGCAGGCAGAACAGCACACTCAGGGTGATCCGGCCACCGGGTAGCCACTCGGTGATCCGCGCCACCAACGCGAAACGCGACCGCCCCTCCTGACCCTCTGTGTCCGAGGTCTCCTCGGAGTCGGAAGGGCGGGAGGAGCGGTCGCGCTCCGTCTGCTGTGCTTCGGTGTCCATCGGAGCCAGATGTTATCCGGCCCCGATAAGAACACCCGCGCGAGCTCAGCTGTCGCGCTTCTCCTTGATCTTCGCGGCCTTACCGCGCAGCTCGCGCAGGTAGTACAGCTTGGCGCGACGCACGTCACCGCGGGTGACGAGCTCGATCTTCTCGACGATCGGGGTGTGCACCGGGAAGGTGCGCTCGACGCCGACGGAGAAGGAGACCTTGCGGACCGTGAAGGTCTCGCGGACACCGGCGCCCTGGCGACGGATGACTACGCCCTTGAACTGCTGCACACGGGAGCGGTTGCCCTCGATGACGCGGACGTGGACGTTGACGGTGTCACCCGGGCGGAAGGCCGGGATGTCGCTGCGCAGCGACGCGCTGTCGACGGAGTCGAGCAGGTGAGACATTTCGTCTGCTTTCTTCGCCCATGCCACAGGTCATAAGCGGGAGATAGGTGTTTCATGAGGAGCTGTCCGTGTCGGGGCGGGCGTCGTGTCCCCCTGTGGCAGGGGCGCACGCCGGACGACGCACAACAGCGACCTATTGTTCCACGCCGTCGACCCGTCGCCAAAATCGGCCGTACGGCTCCCCCGCCGGGTCGGGCGCCCAGCCCAGGATGGAGAGCATCTCGCGGTCCTTCTTGTCGAAGGCCTTGGGGTCGCAGTGCTCGATCAGGTCGGGCCGGTTGGCCGTGGTGCGCTTGAGGGCCTCGTCGCGCCGCCAGCGGGCGATCCTGCCGTGGTGGCCGCTGAGCAGCGTCTCCGGGATCTCCCGGCCGCGCCAGGCGGGCGGCTTGGTGTAGACGGGGCCTTCGAGGAGGTTCGCCATGGCGCCGGGCGCGAAGGAGTCGTCCCGGTGCGACTCGGCGTTGCCGAGCACGCCGGGCAGCAGCCGTGCCACGGCCTCGGTGACGACCAGGACGGCCGCCTCGCCGCCGGCGAGCACGTAGTCGCCGATGGAGACCTCGTAGACCGGCATCCGGGTCGCGTACTCGTCGATGACCCGGCGGTCGATGCCCTCGTAGCGGGCGGGCGTGAAGACCAGCCAGGGCCGCTCGGAGAGCTCGACGGCGAGTTCCTGGGTGAAGGGGCGTCCGCTGGGCGTCGGGACGATGAGAGCGGGCGCGTGGGAGCCGGTCTCGTAACCGTCGGCCAAAATCGTGTCCAGCGCGTCCCCCCACGGCTCGGTCTTCATGACCATGCCGGGGCCACCGCCGTACGGGGTGTCGTCGACGGTGTTGTGGCGGTCGTAGGTCCACTCGCGCAGGTCGTGCACCTGGACGTTGAGCTGCCCACGCGCGCGTGCCTTGCCGACGAGGGAGACGTTCAGCGGTTCGAGGTACTCGGGGAAGATCGTGACGACGTCCAGCCTCATGCGCCGTCTTCCTTCGTGGACGCGATCTCGGCCTGGTCGTCGATCAGCCCGGGCGGCGGATCGATGATCGCCCGCTGCTCCTCCAGGTCGATCTCGGTGACGATCGACTCGACGAACGGGATCATCACCTCGCTGCCGTCGGGCCGCTCGACGATGAAGAGGTCCTGGGAGGGCAGGTGCGAGATCTCGGTGATCCGGCCGACCTCCACACCGTCCTTGGTGACCACGTCCAGGTCCATCAGCTGGTGGTCGTAGTACTCGTCCTCCTCCTCCGGCAGCTCCTCCGGGTCGATCTCGGCGATCAGGAGGGTGTTGCGGAGGGCCTCGGCGCCGGTGCGGTCCTTGACGCCCTCGAAGCGCAGGAGGAGACGGCCGCTGTGGACCCGGCCGGTCTCGATGGTGAGGGGGCCGATGGCGGCGGGGTCCGTGAGCAGTACGGCACCGGGCCCGAGCCTGAGCTCCGGCTCGTCGGTGCGGACCTCGACGGTGACCTCGCCCTTGATGCCATGGGCGCGGCCGATGCGAGCGACTACGAGCTGCACTTTTCGAAGATCTCCTGTCATACGACTGGCGTTGAGGCCATACGACTACGGGCCGGGGACGGCCCTAAGGCCCTCCCCGGCCCGAGCCGGTGCTGCGATTGGCGTCAGCGGACGTGGTCCACGTCGACGAGGTCGACGCGGACACCGCGACCGCCGATGGCGCCCACGACGGTGCGCAGAGCGCGTGCGGTGCGGCCGTTGCGACCGATCACCTTGCCGAGGTCGTCGGGGTGGACCCGGACCTCCAGCACGCGTCCGCGGCGCAGGTTGCGGGATGCGACCTGCACATCGTCAGGGTTGTCGACGATGCCCTTCACGAGGTGCTCGAGAGCCTCCTCGAGCATGCTCAGGCCTCGGTCGACTCGGACTCGGCGGCAGCCTCGTCCTTCTTCTCAGCCTTCTTCTTCTGGGTGATGGCCTCACCCTTGCCCTCGTCGTCGCCGCCAAGGGCCTCGAACGACGGGCGCGCGGCCTTGGGAGCGGCCACGAGCAGCGGAGCCGGGGCGGGCTCGCCCTTGAACTTCTGCCAGTCGCCGGTCTTCTTCAGAATGGCGAGCACGGGCTCGGTCGGCTGCGCGCCGACACCCAGCCAGTAGGCGACGCGGTCGGCGTCGACCTCGATGCGCGACGGGTTCTGCACCGGGTGGTACAGGCCGATCTCCTCGATCGCACGGCCGTCACGGCGGGTGCGGGAGTCGGCGACGACGATGCGGTAGTGAGGCGAACGGATCTTGCCCAGACGCTTCAGCTTGATCTTGACTGCCACGGGAGTGGACTCTCCTGTTTTTGACGTGGTTGGGCACGGCGAGAGAGCCGCGTGGGGTTGCGGTACCCGAGTGCCCGATGGACGCGTCAGCCGGAGGAGAGAGGGGTCCTGTGCGACTGTCGAGTACAGCTAGCCATTGTGCCACACCCCGCGGGTCACCTCGGACCGAGGCTGTCGTGGGGCATGCCTGACGGGCACCCGGCGCATCGGGTGCCCGTCAGACGTGCCCCACGACACCGGTCCCGGCACCCACGAGACGCCGGCACCGCGCGTGGCTACGCCGCGCCGACGACCTCCGGGATGCGGAACGGCTTCCCGCAGCCGCCGCACACGATCGGCGCCTGCGCCAGCACCGACGGGACGACCCGTACGTTGCGGCCGCAGTCGCAGACCGCCTTCACCCGCACTCCGCCCCCGGAGGAGCCGTGCCGGGCGGCGGGGCCGCGGAAGGTGCGGGAGGTGTCGGCGGAGGTGGCTGCCGTGTGCGCCTTCAGGGCGCGCTGGAGGCGTTCGATCGTCGGCCGGTAGCGGCGCTTCGCCTCAGGGTTGAGGGTGACCAGCGAGAAGCCGCTGCTCGGATGCGGTTCCTCGGGGTGGTCCAGGCCCAGCTCCTCGGCGATCGCGAGGAATCTGCGGTTGTGGTAGCGGCCGGCGCGGGAGGTGTCACGGACGCCGCGGGCTGCGGCGATCCCATGGACTGCCTCATGGAGCAGTCGCTCGAAGGAGAGTTCGTGTCCGCACGCGGACGACGACTCCCCGATCAGGGACTCTGGCGCGGCGAGGTCGGGCAGCTCGGGGTGGTACCGCTGAATGTCGGCCCACGCCTGTGCCAGCTCGGCGGCGAGAACAGGTGGTGTCTGTGTCGTGCTCACGTAATGACAACGAGCGTGAGGGCCCGTGTGTTCCTATTCCGGGCCATCCCAAATAATTTGCACGTACCCGTCAGTTGCCGCTGATGCGTCCTGACGAGGGCGGGTGCGCTGATCTGCGGAGAAGCCTCACAGCTCATACCAAGGCGGTACGTAGTCCGATATACGCACCACCGCGTAGACGGTGTCCGCGCGTCGGGGC
>JABFXD010000566.1 GCA_013361925.1 Streptomyces sp.
CACCGTCAGTGTGCCGGTGAGAGCGGCGGCTCCGGGGTAGAGCACCGCACGGCCCTCCGGGTCGGGAAGGCCGTCCCGCACGTCGTGACCCCGTGCCGTGAGCCGCTCCCGGACGGTGCTCAGGAGCGGCTCGGACGGCACGGTCAGGGAGAGAACGACACGCGGACGCTCTCCCCGAACGAGATGCGTGCAGCCGAACGCGCCCTCAGGTAGGGCGAGTCGGGCAGCCAGCTCCTGGAGCAGGTGATCGGCCGCGCGCAGCTCGCGGAGTCCGGGGTCCACCGTGAGGGCGTACGGCGTCACGACGGCAGGACCCAGATCGGGTTGGAGTAGAACCAGAGGTCGAGCCATGGGTCGGCGTCGCCCACGACGTCGATCGCCGGTCCCGCCGGATCGACCTCAGCACCCATCGCGCCGACAGCGGTCCGGTTGCCGTCGCTGCCGCGCAGGCGGACGTAGAGCGGACGGTCCACCCGGCCGAGCTGATAAGTGCGCCGGACGACGCCCGAGGACTGGTCGACCTCGTAGGAGCGGACCACCTTCGCCGTCGGCGCGGTGAACGTGTCCTTGTCCGCGACCGGCCCCGTGACCTCGCCCTGGATGACGTCCATGCGTGCCAGCCGGGGCACGTACCCGGCCCAGTTGGGGCCGCCCGCGAGGGTCACGTCGATGGTCAGGGTGACGTTCGTGCCCTTCTTCACGTGCAGGGCGCCGCCCAGCGTGGCCCAGCGGCCGCCGCCTGCGACCCTGGCGTCCAGGCCGCTGAGGAGCTGCCCGTGGTCGACCCAGACCCGGCCCGCGCGGATGCCGTCCATGACCGCGGCGTACGAGAAGCCGTCGGCTCCCACGTGGGTCCGGCTGTACTGGCCGGGCCAGTAGTCGCCCTGGGTGATGTCGATCTTGCCGCCGTAGACCGGGTCCTCGTAGCGGCCGTTGGCGTTGAAGTCCCCGCCGGGTCCGCGCACGGCGGTGTCGCCGTAGACCTGGTGGCTGTCGCTGTTGGCGGTGATCCACCACGGCTTGCCCTCGGCGAGGAGGCTGTCCCACAGTCCGCCGACCGTGGCGGTCATCCAGTCGAAGCCGCCCCAGGTGCGGTAGCTCTCCAGCGGGTAGCCGGCGAACGAGCCGGCGCTGGGGCTGTTGTCGTAGATGCCGCGGGCGCGGGCCATGCCCAGGGGCGCGGGCAGTCCCGCGGCCTGGTGTCCGGGGGCGCCCTCGAAGCCGACGGCTATCTGGCGGCCCGCGCCGGTGGCGTCCCGCCAGCCGCGTATCTCGTGCGGCGAGTCGACGCCGCGCCGCGCCGGGTGGTTGGCGAGCATGAGCGCGTCCTTCACCTTGCGCCGCTGCACCTGCTCGGCCAGGAAGTTCAGGCCCGCCACGGCCAGCGCCTCGTTGGCGGGCGTGGAGTCGCTCGCGCCCCGCACGCTGCCGTCGTAGTCGGTCTCGAACTGCTTGAGGACGGCGACCTCGTTCTTGCCGGGGTGCACGAAGACCGTGCCGTGCTCGGCGGCCGGGATGTTCCACTCCAGGCCCTGGAAGACGAGCGTGTCCTCGTACGCGGCGCGCGCCTCCCTGATGTCCGGGTTCACCTTGTCCACGCCGATCTTGGCGTGGGTGGTGCTGCCGTGGTCGGTGATGACCATCCAGTCCAGGCCGTGCCGGGCGCCCTGGCGGACCTGGTCGACGACGCGGTACTTGCCGTCGCTGCTGTACCGGGTGTGGATGTGGTGGTCGCCGGCCAGCCACAGGAAGCCTTCGGGGCGTCGGCCGCCGGACGCGGCGGTGGCAGCGGCGGCCTGCGTGGCGTCGGCGAGGACGCCTCCGGCGGCCAGGCCCGCGCCGAGGAGTCCGGCCCGGCGCAACAGAGCGCGGCGGGACTGCTGCTCGGGGGTGAGCGCCTCGTCGGGCACGGAGGTGTCGAAGGCGGCGGGCAGGGCGGGAGCCGCCGCATGCGCATGACCGTGGTCGTGCGCATGACCGTGCTCGTGTCTGTGGTGGTGATGACCCTGACCCATGACGCCTCCTGGTTGCCGCCGTCTCCGCGGCTGCCTTCCGCCGCGCGACCGCGCCGCGTGTGAGGAGGATCGAGGCCTCAGATGAACGGTAACACCCCAACACCCCTTGCCCAGAAGGCAATTGAGGACACAAATGAAGTCGAGCACCAGGTCACCCTGGTGCTCGACTTCACTGCTTGCTCCGGCTCGGATATCGGTCTCAGGTCACCATCGATACCAGCGACCGCGTCCGCCGCTCGCGTTGGTCGAACGCATGAGGAAACCGAGCAGCCACACCGCGAGCACGATCAGCGCGACCCACCACAGGAGCTTCACGGCAAAACCGGCGCCGAAAAGGATGAGCGCGAGAAGAAGAACAATCAGCAGGGGAACCATATTTATCAACCTCCTGGCCCAGCGTGTTCCCGGCCTTTCGGTATGCATGCTCACGACGTGTGTTGTTTGTGGAGCGAATTCCGGGGCACCTGCCGCCTGTTGCGACGAAAGGGCCCCCTTCCGGGAGGCCCTTTCAGCACTCTTTGCAGCAGTGAGGAAATCCTTGGTCGTCAGTTCATGTTCTGGGTACGGCGGCGGCGCACGATGAGGAATGTGCCGGCGCCGAGGGTCACGGCCGCGGCAGCCGCGCCCGCGAGGGGCAGTGTCGAGGAGCCCGTGTCCGCCAGGTTGCCGCCGGTCGTCGTCCCGCTGCCGCCGGTCGTCGTCCCGCTGCCGCCCGTGGTCGACCCGTTGCCGCCGCTCGCCGTCCCCCCGCCGGTCGACGAGGAACCGCCGCCCGAGGTGTCCGCGCCGCCGGTCGTGCTGCCCGTCGAGCCGCCGGTCGAGTCGCTCGGCCCCCCGCTGGTGACGTCCAGCGTGATGGCGGCCTTGTCGTTGGTCTTGTCGGGGTCGAAGGGGCGCGCTTCGCTGCTCAGGGCCACCGAGCCCTTGGCGCCCGCCACCCGCTTGTCGATCTTCAACTCGAAGGTGTAGGTCTCCTGGCTGCCCTCGTCGAGCGACCGCATGCCGCAGACATACGTGTCCGCCTTGGCCCGGCAGAACTGGCCGCGCTTGACCACCGACGTACCGGCGGGAGGTGTGATGACGACGCTGACGGAGGGGTCGCCCTCCCTGGGCCAGACCCACGCGGGGCCGGCGTTGGTGAACGTCGCCTTCATCGTCACCGTGTCACCGACTCCGCCCCGCAGCGCGTCGCCGGTCACCTGGTAGTCGGCCGTGTTGACGGCGGTGACGGGCACAGTGACCACCTGCGCGGATCCCGCACCAGCGGTCTGCGCCTCGACCAGCTTCACCGCGGGCGCGGGTCCCGCCACCGGATCGGTGCCGTTGTCCTCGTAGGCCGGTCCGCCGTCCGCGA
>JABFXD010000918.1 GCA_013361925.1 Streptomyces sp.
TGACTGCGGAGAGTAGTTGTGGCACGCCGATGCACGCAGCATCACTTACGAAGGGTTATGGTGGAAACCCCCCCTCGGGCCGGTCCGTCTCCCCCCCACGGACCGGCCCGTTTTTCATGTCCTCGCACTCCCCGTCAGGCCCGGCGCCCCCACCTGCCCCGGCCCGGGCGGGAACCGCCCCCACCTGCCCGAACCCCCGCACGAGGGGCGCCCGCCGGACCTCCGGCCGCACCCCGAATGCCGCCCACGTTCTCAAGTCGTACGCGACCCGCGCTCAAGCGTCCCTCCACTGTCCCGGTAGGCTTCCGCGCGCGGGGACCGCATCTGCACGGAGGGGCTGACAATCTCGTGAACCTGCGCGACAAGCTGCGTGGCCTGCTGGTCAGGCTCTACGCACGCCGGGTGGAAGGCCACCTGGACCACGCTCAGGTGCCCAAGCACATCGGCGTCATCATGGACGGCAACCGCCGCTGGGCGAAGGCCGCCGGCTCCACCACCGTGCACGGTCACCGGGCGGGTGCAGAAAAGATCGAGGAATTCCTCGGCTGGTGCACCGAGACGGATGTCGAGGTCGTCACGCTGTGGCTGCTGTCGACGGACAACTTCGACCGGCCGCAGGACGAACTCGGGCCGCTGCTCGGCATCATCGAGGACGTCGTACGGACGCTCGCGGCGGACGGCCGCTGGCGGGTGCACCACGTCGGCACGCCCGACATCCTGCCCTCCCAGATGCAGATGGCGCTGAAGGAGGCGGAGGAGGCGACCGTCCATGTCGACGGAATACTCGTCAACGTCGCCATCGGCTACGGCGGCCGCCAGGAGATCGTCGACGCGATGCGCTCGATGATGCTGGACGCCGCCCACCACGGCACCTCGCTGGAAGAGCTCGCCGACTCCGTCACCGTCGACGCGATCAGCCGTCACCTCTACACCGGCGACCAGCCCGACCCCGACCTCGTGATCCGCACCAGCGGCGAACAGCGGCTGTCCGGATTCATGCTGTGGCAGACGGCCCACTCCGAGTACTACTTCTGTGAGGTCTTCTGGCCGGCCTTCCGCAAGGTCGACTTCCTGCGCGCCCTGCGCGACTACGCGGCACGCCACCGGCGTTACGGCGGCTGACACACGTACTCCGCCAAGGGGTGCCACGGGTACCCCGTTTGGGACGGAAGTAACAGAGAGTTCACCAGCGCGCCGTCATCTGCACTGGCATGGCCGCGCGTGTTCGAGGGCATAAGGCAAGCAGGTCGACACCCGAACCACGGGTGTCGCATCCTCAGCGGACGGCACGGGGCCGTCCGCCCGGGAGGCCCTTTGCACCAGCCCGATCGTGCGGCGACCGCACGGACGAACAGGCGGAGGGCCGGTTCCCGGCCCGTGCAGACGGGCCGTCGACCGGTCCAGCTCCACTCCGTCGCTCCCCGACCTCATCCGAGGGGGTACGTCCTTCCGTGGTGACCAGCACAAAGCGCCGTATGCCTGACCGGCGCACCTATGTTCTCGACACCAGCGTTCTGCTGGCCGACCCGAACGCCCTGAGCCGCTTCGACGAGCACGAGGTCGTGCTCCCCATCGTCGTGGTGACGGAGTTGGAGGCCAAGCGGCACCATCCCGAACTCGGCTACTTCGCCCGGCAGGCGCTGCGCCTGCTCGACGAGTTCCGGGTGCGGCACGGCCGCCTCGACGCCCCCATCCCGATCGGGGAACTCGGCGGAACCGTCCGTGTCGAGCTCAATCACTCGGACCCCAGCGTGCTGCCCAGCGGCTACCGCCTGGGGGACAACGACTCCCGTATCCTCGCGGTCGCCCGCAATCTGCAGGCCGAGGGGTTCGACGTCACCGTCGTGTCGAAGGACCTCCCGCTCAGGATCAAGGCGTCCTCGGTCGGTCTCCTCGCCGAGGAGTACCGCGCCGAACTCGCCATCACGGACTCCTCCGGCTGGACCGGAATGTCCGAACTGACCCTGCCGGGCGAACAGGTGGACATCCTCTTCGAGGAAGGGCATGTGTATGTGCCCGAGGCGTCCGACCTTCCCGTCCACACGGGCCTGACCATCCACTCCGAGCGCGGCAAGGCGCTGGGACGCGTCTCGCCGGACGGGAACGTCCGTCTGGTGCGCGGCGACCGGGAGGCGTTCGGCATCAAGGGCAGGAGCGCCGAGCAGCGGATCGCGCTCGACCTGCTCCTCGACCCGGACGTCGGCATCGTCTCGATGGGCGGCCGGGCCGGCACCGGCAAGTCGGCGCTCGCGCTCTGCGCGGGTCTTGAGGCCGTGCTGGAGCGGCGTCAGCATCAGAAGGTGATGGTCTTCCGTCCGCTGTACGCGGTGGGCGGGCAGGAGCTGGGCTATCTGCCGGGTTCCGAGGCCGAGAAGATGAGCCCCTGGGCGCAGGCGGTCTTCGACACGCTGTCCGCGGTCACCAGCCGCGAGGTCATCGAGGAGGTCACCGCGCGCGGGATGCTCGAAGTCCTGCCCCTCACCCATATCCGCGGACGCTCGCTGCACGACGCGTTCGTGATCGTGGACGAGGCGCAGTCGCTGGAACGGAATGTGCTTCTCACCGTTCTGTCCCGAATCGGCGCCAATTCGCGGGTGGTTCTCACTCATGACGTGGCCCAGCGGGACAATCTGCGGGTGGGCCGGTACGACGGTGTCGTCGCCGTCGTGGAGAAGCTGAAGGGGCATCCGCTCTTCGCCCACGTCACGCTGACGCGGTCCGAGAGGTCCCAGATTGCGGCCCTTGTGACCGAAATGCTGGAGGACGGGCAAATCTGAGATAGTCACGGCCAGTTGGCGCCGTCCGGAAAGGCGAAGAGCCTAGCCGGGCGGCGCCTTCGCGTGTTGCTGTTTCTCGGAATCGCTGGGACCAAACGGGATGTGAGCTTTCACACGCAACTCAGAATTGCCACCCGGCGTCCGGTTACGGCAGAGTCTCATTCCTGTCAGGCCCCGCATACGACACATCTGTACCGCCAGCGGTACGGCACCACAGCAACACCAGCTTCAACTCCATAGTCGACGTCGTATGCCGCCCGAGCACCACGCGGCGCCTCCCGCACGGGAGTTGCCCACCGGGCCCGTACCTCCCGTGACCCAGCAGTTGGGAGGTCAGCGCCAGGGGCAAGATTGCGTCCGCCAGGGTCACCGAAGCGGACGACGCTGGAAGGAAACCGTGTGAGTCCGATTTCGGTCCGGGGATTCGCAGTGGCCTCTGCCACCGCGGTCACCGCTGTCGGAAGCGTCGTCGGCGTTGCCTCGGGCAGCACCGCACAGACCAACGACGCCGAGGCGGCAGTTGCCGATTCGACGCTCCTCGCGGACATACCCGCGGGCCAGCAGGCCCAGGTGCAGACCGCATCCCTGA
>JABFXD010000915.1 GCA_013361925.1 Streptomyces sp.
GGATTGGGTTGCTGGTACCCCGGCTGCTGGTACGGGTTGTTCGGGTCCTGCGGGTTCTGCTCGCCCCCGGGCGGCTGCTGTCCTGGCCACATGGGAGGCCACCTTAGTGGCGTCCGTGCATCGGTTCGGTCACCGCCCCTTGTCAGGGACGTAGCAAATGGAACGGGCCCGCTCAGGATTCCGTCGGCGCGAACACGCGCACCGTGCTCAGCACCTTCTCGACCGTGGTCTGCGGAACCTCGCCCTCCACGCCCTGGGCGCCGACGAACGACCAGGAGGCGAAGTCGCCCGCGGAGTTCGTGAACGCGAAGGTCGTCGCCTTGCCGTCCGAGTCGCACTTGCCCTGCCGTACCGCTCCGGAGGACCGCGAGGTGGCCACGCTGCCGGTCAGACCCGACGCGGTGGTGAAGGAGGTGACCGGGCCGGTGGTGACCTTCTTCCTGTCCGGCTGGGTGTACAGGCCGTAGACCCAGGCCGCCGAGTCCGCGCGGGCGATCTCCTCGGTGCTCTTCGCCCCGTTGTTCCCGCGCGAGCCCGCACTGGCCAGCGCGGTGTCCTCCGTACGACCGTCCTTGTCGTCGTCCGACGTGCACCACTGCTTCTTCAGCACGGCGGGCGCCTTCATGGCGACGAGCGGCGTGTCCTCGGGATCGTCGTCCTCCGCGACGTACGACACCCAGTCCGGGGACTCCAGCGCCCAGTCCGCCGGTACGTCGAACGCGACCCCCAGCCCCGGATTGACCACGACCTTCCAGCCGGCCACCGTCGGCTTCTGTCCGTCCGCGCCCCGCGGGTCGGCGGACGACGAAGGCGAGGGAGTGGCCGAGGTCGAGGTGGGCGTCGGGTCCGGTGCCGCCCCGTCGTCGCTGCCGCCGCCGAGGAGCACGGCCCCGGTCACCGTCGCGGCGACCACGACGGCCGCGGCCACGCCGATTGCGACGGTTCTCGTACGACGGTCCCGGCCGCTCTGCGGGGGCGGCTGCGTGGCGGCCGTGTACGGGTTGGGCTGCTGGTATCCGGGCTGCCGATAGGGGTTCGCGTGCTGCTGCGGATCCGTGCCGTCCCCCGGCGAGCGCTCTCCTGGCCACATGGGGCGCAAGGATACGACGATCATCACACCGCTCTGGTCAGCAAACGCTACTCGTGGGTAACATGCCCGGCATGAGCGCAGACCAGATGTCCATCGGCGAGATGCTTGCCGCCACCGTGCCCATGGCCCGGACGCTGAACCTCGAGTTCCAGGAGACCTCGCCGGAGAAGGCCGTGGTCGGCCTGCCGGACCAGGGTGAGTTCCACAACCACGTGGGCGGGCCGCACGCCGGGGCGATGTTCACGCTCGGCGAGTCCGCCAGCGGCGCCATCGTGCTCGCCGCGTTCGGGGACCAGCTCGCGCGCGCCGTGCCGCTCGCCGTCAGCGCCGAGATCGCCTACAAGAAGCTGGCGATGGGTGCCGTGACGGCCACCGCGACCCTCGGGCGTCCCGCCGCCGACGTCGTCGCCGAGCTGGACGCGGGCAAGCGGCCCGAATTCCCCGTGTCGATCGAGATCCGCCGCGGCGACGGAGCGGTGACCGGTGAGATGACCGTCCTGTGGACGCTGCGTCCCAACAGCTGAGCAAGGGGTCGATCACGCCGCGAGACGGCGCCGACCGACCGCCCCGTTCGCCTCGGCCGTCGCCACGAACTCCCTGAGCCAGGCCAGGAATTCGGGGCCCAGGTCGGGGCGGTCGCACGCCAGCCGGACCACCGTGCGCAGGTAGTCGGCCTTGTCGCCGGTGTCGTAGCGCAGTCCGTCGAAGACGACCCCGTGCACCGTGCCGTCCGCGGCGAGTTCCTGGAGGGCGTCGGTCAGCTGGATCTCGCCGCCGCGGCCGGGCGGGGTGCGCTCCAGGGTGTCGAAGACCGCGGGATCGAGGACATAGCGCCCGATGACCGCGTAGGTGCTCGGCGCGTCCTGCCGTGAGGGCTTCTCCACCAGGCCGGTGACCCGGACGACGCCGTCCTCGTCGGTGGGTTCGACGGCCGCGCAGCCGTAGAGGTGGATCTGCTCCGGGGGAACCTCCATCAGGGCGACGACCGTGCCGTCGTGGCGGTCCCGGACGTCGAGCATCCGGCTGAGCAGGGTCTCGCGCGGGTCGATGAGGTCGTCGCCGAGGAGCACGGCGAAGGGCTGGTCGCCGACGTGCCGGCGGGCGCACAGCACCGCGTGGCCGAGACCGAGAGGCTCGCCCTGCCGGATGTGATGGATGTTCGCGAGGCGTGCGGGGTCGCGCACGGCGTCCAGGCGGACCGTGTCGCCCTTGGCGGTGAGCGCCTGCTCCAGCTCGAAGGCGTGGTCGAAGTGGTCCTCGATGGCCCGCTTGTGGCGGCCGGTGATCATCAGTACGTCGTCGAGACCGGCGGCGGCCGCCTCCTCGACGACGTACTGGATGGCCGGCTTGTCGACGACCGGCAGCATCTCCTTCGGTGTCGCCTTGGTGGCGGGCAGGAACCGGGTGCCGAGCCCGGCGGCCGGCACGACCGCCTTGCGCACGGCGCGGGCGGCGGGGGCGGGGGAGTGGGGGGCGATCATGTGGCTCATGCTGGCCGACGGGAATGAGAGCATCCCGGGAGAAGACTGGGGGCGGCCTGTGGGTTCGGGCAGGGTCGCGTGTACGTCTGGCGCGGGCCGTGCCGAGGTTGGAGATTTCGTGTGCCAACCGTCTTTGCCCGCACACAACTTGACGTCCGGCCGGTCGCGATTTCGAATGCGGGTGCGGATACCGCCGGTAACTTATCTGAATTCACAGCGTTTTGAACTTCGGTCACTCGAACTTCTTGTTTCCTGTGATTCGTATGTGCGAAAGTGAGCGCCCCCTGGTGACCGCTCAGTAGCTGACGCGGCATAGGTATGCACCAATCACGCACCTGCTTTTCCGACGTATGCGTTTTCCCCGCGCGTCCGCGGCTCGGAAGGAAATGGTTCAGTGCAATCCCCGTACCCCCCACGACCCCCCTACCCGCCACGTCCGGGAGCGAGCCCCGGGGAGTCCGACCGTCAACTCGTCGCCCAACTGGGCGGCGCCGAGGGCGGTTCCCGTGCGACCGCCCTGCTGCTGGCCCGACACTGGCGGGCGACTCATGACTACGCGGTCATCTGTCTGGCCTCCTCGTCCGGTTCGGCCGAGCTGGTGGCCGCCGCCGCGTTCCACCGGGTGTTCGGCCGTGCGAACGGCGGTGCCGTACGTCCCCAACTCCTGGCCGCCGTAAGGGAGACGGTGAAGGAGTGGGCCGCCGAGGACCGTATTTCCGCCGCGCTGCCGGAACTGGGCAAACCGACCGGAGGGCGTGGACTGCGTGCGGCGCGCGGTGTCACACCCGAAAGGCG
>JABFXD010000699.1 GCA_013361925.1 Streptomyces sp.
ACGCCGCCCATCGAGGCCGTGGACCGCGACGGCAAGGTGCTGACGAAGGACAAGTACCCCTCCCTCGGCCCGATCCTGGACGCGCTGCGCGAGAAGTACGGCGCCAAGGCGGGCGGTTCACCGGGCGTCGAGCTGTACGTACGCCACGAGGCCGACGGCGCTCCCGACACCTCGCTGCTGACGCTCTCCAAGGGCAGGGCGGGCAAGCTCCAGACCACGATCAGCGCAGGCGCGCAGGCCGCCGCCGAGAAGGCGGTGACCCAGTACGACAACTCCTCGGTGGTCGCGGTCAAGCCGAGCACCGGCGAGGTGCTGGCGGTCGCCAACCACCGCGACGACGGCTTCAACGCGGCCTTCGAGGGCAAGGTCGCCCCGGGTTCCACCTGGAAGATCGTCACCTCGGCGATGCTCATCGACAACGGCGTGACCTCGATGAACGGCCCGGCGCCCTGTCCGCCCGACGCGATGTGGCAGGGGCAGACCTTCCACAACCTCAAGAACATGCAGCCCAACGAGAGCGCCACGCTCGCCAACAGCTTCATGCGGTCCTGCAACACCGCCTTCATCAAGCTGATCGACGAGAAGCCGCTGACCGACGACTCGTTGACGGCCGAGGCGCAGAACAAGTTCGGGCTCGGGCGCGACAACTGGAAGACCGGCATCACCTCCCAGGACGGCAGCGTCCCGGCCGTCAGCGGCCCCGACCGCGCGGCGGGCGCCATCGGCCAGGGCCAGGTCACCATGAACCCGCTGAACATGGCGTCCGTGACGGCCACCGCCATCACCGGCGCCTTCCGCCAGCCGTACCTGGTCTCGCCGAAGCTGGACGGCCGCGAGCTGGCCACCGCCGAGGGGCTGCGGTCGAGCACGGTCGCCCAGCTGAAGCAGATGATGCGGATGACGGCCACGCAGGCGCCGGGCACCGCGACGGGCATCATGCGGGGGCTGGCCGGGGACGACATCGGCGCGAAGACCGGCTCGGCGGAGGTCGACGGGAACGCCACCTCGAACAGCTGGTTCACCGGCTTCCGCAATGATGTGGCGGCGGCCGCCATGACCGAGCAGGGTGGCCACGGTGTCGACGCGGCCGGACCGATCGTGCGGGCCGTCCTGGTGGCGGGAGACTGAACTCACCCGCTCAGGACGGGACTCCAGGGTGGTCGCCGTCGTTGACGTGGTGGACGAGGGCACGGGAACCCCGGTGATTTCACGGAGGAACGAAGGCTGTGGGCAAGAGAAGGCGCGTCGCCGAGCGACGTAGGACGCACCGTCCCGCCGTGATCGGCGGGATGGTCGCCGTGGTCGTCGGCGGCGCCGGCTTCGCCGGGTACGTGCTGTACAGCGGCGGCGCGGCGGCCGAGGACCGTACGTCCTCGGCGGCCTCCGCCGAGAAGCCGAAGGTGAAGACGGGCCCGCTGTCCGCGACCGAGGTCACCACCGCGGCGCGCACGTTCCTCACGTCCTGGCAGCAGGCCGACGTCGCCGAGGCCGCCGCCGTCACCAGCGACACCGAGGCCGCCACGAAGCTCCTCACCGGCTACACCAAGGACGCCCACCTCAAGGACGTCACCCTCACCCCCGGCACCCCGACCGGCGCCAAGGTGCCCTTCGCGGTGAAGGCCACGGTGGCGTACAAGGGCACCTCCAAGCCGCTGTCGTACGACAGTTCGCTCACCGTCGTCCGGAACACCACCACCGGCAAGCCCCAGGTCGACTGGCACTCCGCGGTCGTCCACCCGGACCTGAAGGACGGCGACACGCTCGTCACCGGCGAGTCCGGGACCCCGCCGGTCAAGGCCATGGACCGCGACGGCGGCGAGATCACCACCGAGAAGTACCCGTCGCTGGGCTCGGTGCTCGACGGGCTGCGGGAGAAGTACGGCAAGAAGGCCGGCGGCAAGGCGGGCGTCGAACTCCAGGTCGTGCGCGGCAAGGAGTCGAAGAAGGCCAAGCTGTCCGACAAGACCCTGCTGGAGCTGAGCAAGGGCACGCCGGGGACCGTGAGGACGACGCTCAGCCCGGGCCTCCAGGCGGCGGCCGAGGCGCAGGTCGCGAAGCGGGCGCAGTCGTCCGTGGTGGTGCTGCGGCCCTCGACCGGCGAGATCCTCGCCGTGGCGAACGCCAACAAGGGCTTCAACGTGGCCTTCCAGGGCTCCCTGGCCCCCGGCTCGACGATGAAGGTCGTCACGTCCTCGCTGCTCATCGAGAAGGGGCTGGCGTCGGCCGACAAGGCGCATCCGTGCCCGAAGTACTTCACGTACGGCGGCTGGAAGTTCCAGAACGACGACAAGTTCTCGATCAAGGGCGGCACTTTCAAGGCGAGCTTCGCCCGCTCCTGCAACACCGCCTTCATCAGCCAGGCGCCGAAGCTGGAGAACGACTCGCTGACCCAGCAGGCCCAGCAGGTCTTCGGGCTGTCCATGAACAACTGGGCGGTCGGCGTGCCCACCTTCGACGGCTCGGTGCCGGTGCAGTCGCAGGCCCAGATGGCGGCCTCGCTGATCGGCCAGGGCGCGGTGCGGATGAACCCGCTGAACATGGCGTCGGTGTCGGCGACCGTGGAGTCCGGCGTCTTCAGGCAGCCGTACCTGGTCTCCCCCGACGTGGACGGCCGCACGCTCGCGAAGGCCTCGCGCACGATGTCCTCGGGCACGCTCTCCCAGCTGCGCGAGCTGATGGCGTACACGGCGGCCTACGGCACGGCGGCGGAGGCGATGCAGGGCGTCTACGGCAACGTGGGCGCGAAGACCGGCTCGGCGGAGGTCGACGGCCAGAAGAAGCCCAACGGCTGGTTCACCGCGTACCGCGGCGATCTCGCCGCCGCCGGTGTCGTCCAGGCGGGCGGGCACGGCGGGGACACGGCGGGACCGATCGTGGCAGCGCTGCTGAAGAAGGGGAGCTAGCTGCTCACCGGAGTGGCCGTGTAGGTGCGGCGCAGGAACCTGAGCAGGGCCTTGGACTCGAACTGCACCACAGAGACGCCCTGGGTGGAGTGGAACTCGACCACGGCCTGCACCCGCCCGCACGGCCACACCCGTACGTCGCCCGCCTCGACCGGCGCCCGCAGGCCCTGTTCGAGGAGCGCCCGCTCGAAGGTCCACTCGTGGGGCCCCGGCAGGCCGACGCGTACCGCGCGCGGGTCGGCGTCGGGGTCGTAGCGCAGGACGACGGGGACCGCCTCGGGTTCCGCGACCGTGATGTCGGCGTCGGTGACGATATGGGCTCGCGCGTACTGCTCGACCACGGACATCGGCTCGGCCCCTTACGCTGAGTGACCTGTGCGGAAGCTGTGCGACCGCTTCCTCTCCAATGTCGCATATTTTTCGGGGTGCGCCCCCGGACGCCGGACATCG
>JABFXD010000027.1 GCA_013361925.1 Streptomyces sp.
CGAGGACGGTGTCGACGCCGCGGCCGTGGATGTCGCGGAAGCGCGACCACGGCATGACGGCCTCCTTGACGGAGATCGGCGCGTCGAAGGGCAGCTCGCCGCCGTCGCTGTTCGCCGGGAGCAGGCCCTCGGCGCGCAGTTCGGCGATGGTCGCGCCGAGCGAGATGCGGGCGGCGGCCTTGGCCAGCGGTACCGCGGTCGCCTTCGAGGTGAAGGGGACCGTGCGGGACGCGCGCGGGTTGGCCTCCAGGACGTAGAGGATGTCGCCGGCCATCGCGAACTGGATGTTGATCAGGCCGCGGACGCCGACACCGCGCGCGATGGCCTCGGTCGAGGCGCGCAGGCGCTTGATGTCGAAGCCGCCCAGCGTGATCGGGGGCAGGGCGCACGCCGAGTCGCCGGAGTGGATGCCGGCCTCCTCGATGTGCTCCATGACGCCGCCGAGGTAGAGCTCCTCGCCGTCGTAGAGCGCGTCGACGTCGATCTCGATGGCGTCGTCGAGGAAGCGGTCGACGAGGACCGGCCGGGAGGGGCTGATCTCGGTCGACTCGGCGATGTAGGAGGCGAGGCGGGTCTCGTCGTAGACGATCTCCATGCCGCGTCCGCCGAGGACGTACGACGGCCGCACCAGGACCGGGTAGCCGATCTCGTCGGCGATGGCCTTGGCCTCGGCGAAGGTGGTCGCGGTGCCGTGCTTGGGGGCCGGGAGGCCCGCCTCGGCGAGCACGCGCCCGAAGGCGCCCCGGTCCTCGGCCGCGTGGATGGCCTCCGGCGAGGTGCCGACGATCGGCACGCCGTTGTCCTTCAGCGCCTGTGCCAGGCCCAGCGGGGTCTGGCCGCCCAGCTGGACGACGACACCGGCGATCGGGCCCGCGAGGGACTCCGCGTGGACGATCTCCAGCACGTCTTCCAGCGTCAGCGGCTCGAAGTACAGGCGGTCGGAGGTGTCGTAGTCCGTGGAGACGGTCTCCGGGTTGCAGTTGACCATCACGGTCTCGTACCCGGCGTCGCTCAGCGCGAAGGAGGCGTGGACGCAGGAGTAGTCGAACTCGATGCCCTGGCCGATGCGGTTGGGGCCGGAGCCGAGGATGATGACGGCCGGCTTCTCGCGCTGCGCGACCTCGGTCTCCTCGTCGTAGGAGGAGTAGAAGTACGGCGTCTTCGCGGCGAACTCGGCGGCGCAGGTGTCGACCGTCTTGTAGACCGGGCGGATGCCGAGCGCGTGCCGGACCTCGCGGACCACGTCCTCGCGCAGGCCGCGGATCTCGGCGATCTGCTGGTCGGAGAAGCCGTGCCGCTTGGCCTCGGCGAGGAGTTCGGAGGTGAGCTCCGGGGCCTCGGCGAGCTCGTCGGCGATCTCCTTGATGAGGAAGAGCTGGTCGACGAACCAGGGGTCGATCTTCGTGTACTCGAAGATCTCCTCCGGCGTGGCGCCCGCGCGGATGGCCTGCATGACGGTGTTGATCCGGCCGTCGGTGGGCCGGACGGACTCCGCGAGCAGCGCCTCCTTGTCGCCGGGCTCGCCGACGAAGGTGAACTGGCTGCCCTTCTTCTCCAGCGAGCGCAGCGCCTTCTGGAAGGCCTCGGTGAAGTTGCGGCCGATGGCCATGGCCTCGCCGACCGACTTCATGGTCGTGGTCAGCGTGGAGTCGGCCTGCGGGAACTTCTCGAAGGCGAAGCGCGGAGCCTTGACGACCACGTAGTCGAGCGTGGGCTCGAAGGAGGCCGGGGTCTCCTGCGTGATGTCGTTCGGGATCTCGTCGAGGGTGTAGCCGACGGCGAGCTTGGCGGCGATCTTGGCGATCGGGAAGCCGGTCGCCTTGGAGGCGAGCGCCGAGGACCGCGACACGCGCGGGTTCATCTCGATGACGATGACCCGGCCGTCCTCGGGGTTCACCGCGAACTGGATGTTGCAGCCGCCGGTGTCGACGCCGACCTCGCGGATGATCGCGATGCCGACGTCGCGCAGCACCTGGTACTCGCGGTCGGTCAGCGTCATCGCGGGCGCCACGGTGATCGAGTCGCCGGTGTGCACGCCCATGGGGTCGAAGTTCTCGATGGAGCAGACGACCACGACGTTGTCGTGCTTGTCGCGCATCAGCTCCAGCTCGTACTCCTTCCAGCCGAGGATGGACTCCTCCAGGAGCACCTCGGTGGTCGGGGAGAGCGTGAGGCCCTGGCCGGCGATGCGGCGCAGCTCCTCCTCGTCGTGCGCGAAGCCGGAGCCGGCGCCGCCCATGGTGAAGGACGGGCGGACGACGACCGGGTAGCCGCCGAGCGTGTCGACGCCCGCGAGGACGTCCTCCATGGAGTGGCAGATGACCGAGCGCGCGGACTCGCCGTGCCCGATCTTCTGGCGGACGGCCTCGACGACCTCCTTGAAGAGGTCGCGGTCCTCGCCCTTGTTGATGGCCTCGACGTTGGCGCCGATCAGCTCGACGCCGTACTTCTCCAGCGTGCCCGCCTCGTGCAGCGAGATGGCCGTGTTGAGGGCCGTCTGGCCGCCCAGGGTGGGCAGCAGGGCGTCGGGGCGCTCCTTGGCGATGATCTTCTCGACGAACTCGGGGGTGATCGGCTCGACGTAGGTGGCGTCGGCGATCTCCGGGTCGGTCATGATCGTGGCCGGGTTGGAGTTGACCAGGATGACCCGCAGGCCCTCGGCCTTGAGGACGCGGCACGCCTGGGTGCCGGAGTAGTCGAACTCGGCGGCCTGGCCGATGACGATCGGGCCGGAGCCGATGACCAGGACGGACTGGATATCGGTGCGCTTAGGCACGCTGGCCCTCCATCGAAGCGGTGCTCATCAAAGACGTGAAGCGGTCGAACAGGTAGGCGGCGTCGTGCGGGCCCGCTGCCGCTTCGGGGTGGTACTGGACGCTGAAGGCCGGCTGGTCGAGCAGCTGGAGGCCCTCCACCACGTTGTCGTTGAGGCAGACGTGGGAGACCTCGGCGCGGCCGTAGGGGGTGTCGGAGACCTTGTCGAGCGGGGCGTCGACGGCGAAGCCGTGGTTGTGCGCGGTGACCTCGACCTTGCCGGTCGTACGGTCCTGCACCGGCTGGTTGATGCCGCGGTGGCCGTACTTCAGCTTGTAGGTGCCGAAGCCGAGGGCGCGTCCCAGGATCTGGTTGCCGAAGCAGATGCCGAAGAGCGGCGTCCTGCGCTCCAGGACGGCCTGCATGACGGAGACCGGGTGGTCGGCGGTGGCCGGGTCGCCGGGACCGTTGGAGAAGAACACACCGTCGGGGTTGACGGCGTAGATGTCCTCGACGGTGGCCGTCGCGGGCAGCACGTGCACCTCGATGCCGCGCTCGGCCATCCGGTGCGGGGTCATGCCCTTGATGCC
>JABFXD010000362.1 GCA_013361925.1 Streptomyces sp.
CTTCTCCCCGGGTGGTACGCCAGGAGGTGATCCCGGCCGCCCACAGGGCGGCGGCGACCGTCTGGCCGGGCAGCGCCTCGATCGCGCGGCCGTCGAGGGTGACGGTGAACGCGGGGCCGGGGCGGGCCTGCGTCAGCTCCAGCGGATTCACGACAGCTCCAGCGAAGTCACGACGGCTCCAGCAGATTCATGACGGCTCCAGTGCATTCACGACGCCTCCTCGGCGCGGGGGAAACGGTCGGGACGGAACGGCGTCAGATCCAGGTCGGGCGTCTTCGCGGTGAGCGTCTGCGCGATCAACTGCCCGGTTCCGGTGGCCAGTCCGATGCCCGCGCCCTCGTGCCCGCAGGCATGGAAGAGGCCGGGAACCCGGGGGTCGGGGCCGATCGCGGGCAGATGGTCGGGCATGTACGGGCGGAAGCCCAGGTAGGTGCGCATCGCCCGGACGTCCGCCAGGAACGGGAACAGTCGCGTCGCGCCCGCCGCCAACTCCCGTACGGCGGGCAGGGAGAAGGACCGGTCGAAGCCGACCCGCTCCCGGCTCGCGCCGATCAGGACCGGCCCCGCGGCCGTCCCCTCCACCACCGGCGAGGTCTGGAGCGCGGCCGAGTCGCTGGCCACGTCGGCCACATAGTCGGCGGCGTACACCTTGTGCCGCACCCTGCGCGGAAGCGGTTCGGTGACCAGGACGAAGCCGCGTCGGGGGAGGACGGGGAGATGGACGCCCGCGAGCCCGGCCACTTCACCGCCCCAGGTGCCGGCCGCGTTGACGACGGCGGGGGCGTGGAGGTCGCCGCGGTCGGTACGGACACCGCGTACGGCACCGTCGGCGCCGCGCAGCACCTCGGTCACCGTGCGGCCGGTCAACAGGCGGGCGCCCGAGGCCCGTACGAGGTGGGCGGCGGCCAGGGTGGGCATGACCTGGGCGTCCTGGGGGTAGTACACGCCGCCTTCCATCGCAGGCGCCAAGTGTGGCTCGTAGGAACGGAGTTGATCGCCGGCCACGCTCACCGCATCCACCCCGGCGGCCCGCTGTCCGGCCGCGAACTTCTCCAGCGCGGCGAGCCCTTCGGGGGCGGAGGCGACGACGAGGCCACCCTTGGGCTCGTACTCGAACGCCGCTCCAAGGCCCGGCTCGGCCGCCAGCTCGGCCCACAACCGGCCCGACAGCAAGGCGAGTTCGAGCTCGGGCCCCGGCTCCTTGTCGGAGACGAGCAGATTGCCCTCCCCGGCTCCCGTGGTCCCGCCGGCCACCGGGCCACGGTCGACCACCGTGACGTCCAGGCCCGCCCGGGACGCGTACAGGGCACAGGCCGCGCCCACCATCCCTGCCCCGACGACCACGACATCGCAGGTCAGTCGCATGCTCACGGCAGTAATATGTCACATGGTGCTCTGCCTAGGAATACCCCGGCACGCGAGGGCCGCCGCCCCCGCCACCACCGACCCCTGAGTTGCCGGTCCGTCGCCCCCGTGACCTCATGGAGGGGCGTCGGCTCCGCTGACCCCGAGTGGCCGGAGCCCTCGGTGCATGTCCGTGAAGATCCGTGTGCGGAGTCCGGGAGCGAGTTCATGGTCAGTGTGTCGACGGCCGGCAAGGGCAAGGTGGCCTCCGGCCCGGGCGACGGTGAGCGGCCCTCCGCCGCGGCCTGGCGGAACCTGGTCGTGGCCACGATCGGGTTCACGCTCACCTTCTGGGCGTGGAACCTGATCGCACCGCTGGCCAGCCAGTTCGACGACGACCTGCACATGTCGTCCTTCGCCCAGTCGGAGCTGGTCGCCGTCCCCGTGCTGGTCGGCTCGCTGGGCCGGGTCCCGGTCGGCGCGCTCACCGACCGCTACGGCGCCCGGCTGATGTTTCCGCTGGTCAGCGCCCTGACGATCATTCCGGTGCTGCTGCTCATCCCCGCCCACACGTCGTATGTGGCGCTGGTGCTGGTGGGCTTCGTCCTCGGTCTTGGCGGCACGACCTTCGCCATCGGTGTGCCGCTGGTCAACTCGTGGTTCCCGCCCAAGCAGCGGGGCGCGGCCCTCGGCATCTTCGGCATGGGCATGGGCGGTGTCGCGCTGTCCGGGTACTTCACGCCCCGGATGTACAAGCACAGCGAGAACCTGCCCTTCCTCGTGCTCGCCATCGCCCTCGCCGTGTACGCCGTCCTCGCCTATCTGTTCATCAACGACCGGCCGGGACGGCCCGTCCCCAGCACGCCCCTCACCACCCGGCTCCGCGAGGCCGGCCGGCTCCGGGTGACCTGGGAACTGTCCGCCCTGTACGCCATCGGGTTCGGCGGCATCGTCGCGTTCGGCGTCTATCTGCCGACCTACCTCAAGACCTGGTACGAGCTCGACGCCACCGACGCCGGCACCAGGGCCGCCGGGTTCGCCCTGGTCGCCGTGGTGTTCCGGCCCATCGGCGGCTGGCTGTCGGACCGGATCCACCCGGCCGTCGTCACCTCGGTCTCCCTCGGTGCGGTGGCTCTCCTCGCCGTCGTCCAGGCCTTCGACCCGAAGCTGGTGCCGACCGCCACGATCTGCCTGCTGGTGATGGCCGCCGCCCTCGGCGCGACCAGCGGCGCGGTGTTCGCCCTGGTCGCCCGGGTCACCCCGCAACCGCAGGTCGGCAGCGTGACCGGCATCGTCGGCGCGGTCGGCGGCCTCGGCGGATTCGTACCGCCGCTCGTCATGGGCGCCGTGTACAGCGCCAAGAACTCCTACTCGATCGGCTTCATGCTGCTGTCCGACCTGGCGCTCGCCGGGTGCGTGTACGCGTACGGGCGGATGCGGGAGGCGGGGCGGGAGAAGGAGCGGGCGGCGTGAGGCGACGGTAGTCGATCAGCTCTTGGTGCGCGGGACGGGGAGCGTACACGGTGCGGTGCGTGCCCGGGAACACCCTGATGCCGCACGCCGCGATCCACCGCGCCGAGCTCGGGGCGGTGATCGTCGTGGAGTCCGACGACGTGGACCAGGAGCTGGCGGGGGCGACGTGTGCGCCATGGCCCGGCGGCGGGGTGTGGCTGCCTTCGTGCTGGACGGTCTCATCCGGGCCCCGCGACCCGGCGCGTCCCACAGCGGGCGGATGCCGCTGTCCATCACCTGCCCGCGGGCGGGGTCCTCAAGATCTCCCGGGCGAAGACCTCGCCTACAACACCTTCCGCTGCACCAGCGCCGACAACACCAACGCCCCCGGCAGCAACGGCACCCACACCGTCAGTACCCGGTAGCCCACGACCGTCGCCGTCGCCAGCCCCGTCGGCGCGCCGTACCCGACCAGCGCGAACACCAGCGCCGCGTCCACCGGCCCGATGCCGCCCGGCGCCGGTACCGCCCCGACCGCCGTGCTCGC
>JABFXD010000412.1 GCA_013361925.1 Streptomyces sp.
CGGTGGTCGCCGGCACTGAGGTGCACGAGCATCAGGGTGTCGCTGCGCTGTGCGCCGTACCTCCACAGACGGGTCGTGGCGTCACTGCCGGTGGTGGGCTTGCTGGAACGGCTGTCGACGCCGGCCAGCAGAAAGGTCGTGCCGCCGTCATGGGCAGCGGGTCTGGACGGCCGCGGTCCGGTGGGGAACGCGTCGGGGATGCGGGTGACCTGGTCGCCGTAGTGGCTGGTACCCCACCAGACGGCGCCCGCGCCGAGGGCGACGAGAGTGAGGACGGCCGCCAGGCCGGACAGCAGCAGGGCGCGCAGGATGTGGCGGCGTCGGCGAAGGCGGTGTCTGGGCTGCCACGTCGGCCATGCGGGCCGCCTCGGTGCACGCGCGCCCATCAGAAGTCGTCCGGGTAGGGGTCCGCCAGGGCCGCGTGCGTGAGCTGGGCGGGTTCGTCCGCGGGGAACCCCTGGAGGAGTCCGGCGAGGACGCGGCGCACCGCGGCGGCGTCGTTGCGCTCGGCCGCGGCATAGAGGTCGGGGAACCTCTCGGGCATGGGGGCTTCACCGGCTGTGGGCAGCGCGGCGAGGATCCGCGGATGGGCGGTGCGTGCGTGCTGCTCGTCTGTCGAGAAGAGGGTCTCGTTGAGCTTTTCGCCGGGCCTGAGACCGGTGAAGCGGATGTCGACGTCCGGCACGTGGACGGAGCGGGCGAACTTGCGGACGAGGTCGACGATCCGCACCGGGCTGCTCATGTCGAGGACGAACACCTCCCCGCCCTCGGCCATCCGAGCCGCCTCCAGGACCAGGCCGACGGCCTCTTCGACGGTCATGAAGAACCGGGTCACATCGGGGTGGGTGACGGTCACCGGGGACCCGGCGCCGATCTGCTGAGCGAGGACCGACAGCAGCGAGCCACGACTGCCGAGGACGTTGCCGAAGCGGACGGCGGTGAAGACGCTCCCCGACGGAGCGGTGTCCTGGGCACGCCGGACCAGGAGTTCGGCCAGGCGTTTGGTGGCGCCGAGGACCGACACCGGGTCCGCGGCCTTGTCCGTGGAGATCAGCACGAAGCGCTCCGTCCCGGCGGCAGCCGCGGCGCGCAGCAGGTTCTCGGTGCCGCGCACATTGGACTTCACGCCCTCGCACGGATGCAGTTCCAGCAGGGGCAGGTGCTTGTGGGCGGCGGCATGGAAGACCACTTCGGGGCGGAGCTCGCGGAACACCTGATCGACGCGGGGGCGATCGCGGATGTCCGAGATGACGATGTCGTCGCTGCGCAGGGCGTCGCCGTAGAGCTCGAGTTGGAGACGGTGCAGATTGGACTCGTCGTGGTCGAGCAGGAAGAGCCGACTGGGGCCGAAGGCACGTACCTGGTGGCAGAGTTCACTGCCGATGGAGCCCCCGGCGCCGGTGACGAGCACGCGACGCCCGGCTACGACGGCCCGCGCGTCGGGGCTGACGACATGCATCTCGGCGCGGCCGATCAACTCGCTCACATCCAGTTCCCGCATGTCGCTGCCGACCACGTCACGACGGAGCGCGGCAATGAACGACGGCAGGTAGCGCACGCTCGCCCCGGCTGCCTCGGCGGCGTGGGCCACCCGGCGGAAGCGGTCCGGGTCGAGTCCGGGGATGGCCACGACGACCGCTTCGATCCCATGGTCGAGGACCGTGGTGCGGGTGGCGTCCAGTTCACCCAGTACGGGCAGCTCGGCCGCGGCACCGCCGAGCCGCTTGACGGGGTCGTCGTCGAGGAAGCCGACGGGTTCCAGCCCGAACTCCGGGGCCCGCGCCAGGTCCCGGGCCAGCGCCCGCCCGGCCTCCCCCGCACCGATCACCAAGGTACGCAGGGCGGCCGGTCGCGGGGCCCTGGTCCGTCGGCCGTCGCCGAGCCCGGCCAGTTCGGAGCAGACGCGATCCACGGCCCGTCCCCCGAGGTCGGGATGCAGGGGAAGCGACAGCAGCTGCGGGAAGAGTTCGTCGGCGCCGGGGAGTCCGCCGTGCGGCACTAGTGCCGTGGCGCGGAAGTGCGGCAGGTGATGCAGCGGGACGAAGTGCACGGATGTACCGATGCCGTCGTCCGCGAGCCGTACGGCGAGTTCGTCACGGGTCATGCCGTAGTCCTCCAGCACGCGCACCACGTAGAGGTGCCGGGCGTGCCGCCCCGGGGCAGCGGTCCGCAGCGGCTCGATGCCGGGTACGGCCCGCAGCGCGGCGTCGTACCGGTCGGCCGCCGCGTGGCGGCGCTCCTGCCAGGCCTCGAGGTGACGCAGCTGGGCGCGTCCGATGGCGGCCTGGACGTCGGTCATGTTGGCCTTGAGGCCGGCTTCCTCCACGGTGTACTGCCAGCTGCCACCCGGCAGATGGCGCCGCCACGCGTCGGCGGACATGCCGTGCAGCCGAGCCCGCCGGATCCACTCGGCCAGGGCGGGATCGTCGGTGGTGACCATGCCGCCCTCGCCGATGGGCAGGTTCTTGGTGGCGTAGAAGCTGAAGCAGGCAGCCCGCGACAGCGAGCCGACCGGGCGGTCACCCACCGTGGCTCCCAGAGCGTGCGCGGCGTCCTCGACGACGTGGGTCAGGGGCAGCCGTGCGGCCTCGGCGAGCTCGGCGACGGGTGCGGGGGCCCCCGCGTAGTGCAGGACCATCATCGCGTGCGGGCACCCGCAAGCCCGGGCCGCGCGGGCGACGGTGGCCGGCGTCGGCATGGCGGTACGTGGATCGACGTCGACGAGCACGGGGCGCAGCCCGGCGTGCATCACCGCCTGGGCCGCACCGCAGAAGGTGATCGCGGGCACCAGGACGCCGGCACCGGGGGGCAGCCGCAGCGCGCGCAACGTCAGTTCCAGCGCCGCGGTGCACGAGCTCACCGCGACGGCGTGGTCAGCCCCGACATAGCCTGCGAACTCGCGCTCGAACAGCTCCGTCTCCGGCCCCATCGTCACCCAGCCGGACGCCAGGACCCGCTGGGCGGCCCGACGCGCCTCGACGGTGATCCGGGGTGCGGCGAAAGGTACAGCGCGCTGTTCCTCTGTCTGGCTTTCCTGCCGATGCCGCAGCCGGTGGACTGTCATTTCTCGCTCCCCGGTTCTGACGCCTCGTGGGGATGACGGCGACCCTTTGCTGAAATGTCGTATATTTACGCTGTATACGTACACCCTGCCCTCAGAGGGGCCTAGAGTCAACAGAGGGGACGCAATCGACAAGCCGAGGAGAGCCATGGCCGGAAATCAGGCAAGGGCCCGGAGGAATGCCGACGCCCCGACGCCGGCGCGCCGCGCCAGCGACCGTGGCCGTTACGGCCGCCTCAGCCGCGAGCGCGTCCTCGCCAGCGCCCTGGAACT
>JABFXD010000018.1 GCA_013361925.1 Streptomyces sp.
GGCGATGCGGTGGGCCCTGGACCATGAGGTCCCGGCCCGGTTCATCGACTTGCCGGCGACGCACTCGCTGGCGTGGGGAAGCGACGAGTCGGCGCACGGGACGGACGGCTCGGGTGGGGCGGACGGAACCGGTGGGACGGACGGAACCGGTGGGACGGAGACTGGCGAGTCGGTCGATGTCCGGGTCGACCCCCTCGCCGT
The DNA here is from genome assembly GCA_013361925.1 of Streptomyces sp. Taxonomy (GTDB): domain Bacteria; phylum Actinomycetota; class Actinomycetes; order Streptomycetales; family Streptomycetaceae; genus Streptomyces. The sequence continues at coordinate 202 of JABFXD010000018.1, forward strand.
GCTCGCCGAGACGGCCGGTTACGACGACCCCGAGCGCTGGTGGGAGGACGTCGTCGAGCATCGGAGCGGCGGCCGGGGCGATGTGTTCGGCCCGTTCCTCGCGCTGGAGGAGGCCATGGGAGCGCTGCGCGAGACGTACGGGCACGGGGGTCATGACAAGGACCTCGTGCGGGAGGCGTACATGCGGCTCCAACTGCGTTCGGCCCAACGTGAGTTCGAGGGCGGCGTGGCCGTCGTGTGCGGGGCATGGCATGTGCCCGCGCTACGGCAGAAGGCGTCCGTCGCCGCCGACCGGGCGCTGCTGAAGGGGCTGCCGAAGGTCAAGGCGGACATGACGTGGGTGCCGTGGACGCACCGCAGGCTCTCCCGGGTCAGTGGCTACGGGGCGGGCATCGACTCGCCGGGGTGGTACGGGCATCTGTTCACCGCGCCGGACCGGCCGATCGAGCGGTGGATGACCAAGGTGGCGGGGCTGCTGCGGGCGGAGGACCGGCTCGTCTCCTCGGCGCATGTCATCGAGGCGGTGCGGCTGGCGGAGACGCTCGCGGCGATGCGCGGGCGCCCGTTGGCCGGCCTGAGCGAGACCACCGACGCCGTGCGGGCGGTGATGTGCGAGGGCTCGGACGTACCGCTGTCGCTGGTCCACGACCGGCTGGTGGTCGGGGACGTGCTCGGCGAGGTGCCGCAGGGGGCGCCCGCGGTGCCGTTGCAGCGGGACCTGGAGCGGGCGCAGCGCCGGCTACGGCTCAAGCCGGAGGCGTTGGAGCGGGAGTTGGAGCTCGATCTGCGCAAGGAGACCGACGCCGGACGCAGCAGACTGCTGCACCGACTGCGGCTTCTCGGCGTGGCGTGGGGTGAGCCCGTGGCGTCGCGGGGGAGCACGGGCACGTTCCGGGAGACATGGCGGCTGCGCTGGGAACCGGAGCTGTCGGTGCGGGTCGCGGAGGCCGGGGTGTGGGGCACGACCGTGCCGGCCGCGGCGACGGCCAAGGCGGAGGCGGACGCCGTCGGGGCGCCGAGCCTCGCCGACGTCACCGCCCTCGCGGAACGCTGTCTGCTGGCCGAACTCCCGGACGCGCTCCCGGTGGTGATGCAGGTCCTCGCCGACCGCGCGGCACTCGACGCGGACGTCGGTCATCTCGCCCAGGCCCTGCCCGCCCTGGTCCGCTCCCTGCGCTACGGCGACGTCAGAGGCACCGACACCCACGCCCTCACGGAGGTCGCCGAAGGGCTCGCCGAACGGATATTCGTCGGCCTCCCCCCGGCCTGCGCCGCCCTGGACGCGGACGCCGCCGAAGAGATGCGACGCCATGTGGACGCGGTGCATGGGGCGGTGGGGTTGCTGGGGGAGACGGGTGTGGTGGAGACCGCGGCTGATCGCGGAGACGTGGCCGTGGAGGGAGCGGGGGCCGAGCCGGAGGGCGCGGTTGCAGCGCGAGGGGTGGTTGCGGCGCTGGGGGTGATTTCGGCTCGTGGGTCCGGTGGGCTGCGTGGCCGTTGGCATTCCGTGCTGCGGGTGCTGAGCGCGCGGGACAGCGTGCCCGGGGTTGTCCGGGGGCGGGCCGTGCGGTTGTTGCTCGACGACGGGGAGTTGGGGCAGGACGAGGCGGCGCGGCTCATGGGGCTCGTGCTGTCGCCGGGTACGCCACCGGCGGACGCGGCGGCCTGGATCGAGGGTTTCGTCGGAGGGGGCGCCGGGGGCGGGATGCTGCTCGTGCACGACGAGCGGCTGCTCGGCCTGGTCGACGCCTGGCTGACCGGGGTTCCGGCGGACGCCTTCACGGATGTGCTGCCGCTGCTGCGCAGGACCTTCTCGGCCTACGAGGCGGGGGTGCGGCGGACGCTCGGCGAACTGGTCCGGCGGGGACCCGGCGAGCGACGTGGCGGTGTGTCGGGCGGCGGTGCCGGCATCCCCGGTTTCGCGGCCGAGCTCGATGCCGCGCGGGCGGATGCGGTGCTGCCGGTGGTGCGGCTGTTGCTGGGGCTGGACGGCGTTCCTGTGCAGCGGGGCGCCGACGACAACGACCTTGCGGGGGTGGCGAGATGACGACCGAGTGGATGAGTGGACCGGGGGAGAACGCCGAGGGAGCGGGCGTGGACGCGGTCGCCTACGGGCAGGGGGCGGGGGTGTCGACGACGAGCGTGCGGGTGATGCCGCTCTGGGCGCGGCCTTTGGGGGAGCCGGAGGAGCCGGGGTGGTCGATGGAAGGGCGAGCGGGGGTGGGTGGGAGCGCCACGCCGCGTGATCCGGCCAGGGAGCGATCGGCGACAGGCCGACTGACGACCGGCCGATCGGCGACGGGAGGGGCGGCGACGGGCTGGACGGTGACGGAAGGGCTGGCGACGGTGGCGGCGAGTGGTCCACCGACGACAGCGCGGCCCGCGGGCGGTCAGCCGCAGTCCGGGCAGTCAGTATCCGGGCAGTCGGCATCGAGGCAGTCGGCATCGGGGCGGCCGGTGTCGGGCCGGTCGGCGTACGGGTCGGCTGCTCGGCAGGCTCCGACGGGACGGTTGCGTAAGGGGGTCGGCGTATGACGGACGCGGTGAGGGACCCGGCGCAGGAGCGGCTGCGGCGATGGCGGCTGGTGCTCGGTGGGGACGCGGCGGACGGGACCGGGTGCACGCTCTCCGGGCAGGACACCGCCATGGACGGGGCGCTTGCCGCGCTGTACGGGAAGGGGGACCGGCAGGGGCAGTCGGGGCGGGACCGTTCGGCGGGGCTGGGGGCCTCGGCGCCGGCCGTGGCGCGCTGGCTCGGCGACATCCGGACGTACTTCCCGTCCTCGGTCGTCCAGGTCATGCAGCGTGACGCCATCGACCGACTCGGCCTTGCCACGCTGCTGCTGGAGCCGGAGATGCTGGAGGCGGTGGACGCCGACGTGCATCTCGTCGGCACGCTGCTCTCGCTCAACAAGGCGATGCCGGAGACGACGAAGGAGACGGCTCGGGCCGTCGTCCGCAAGGTCGTCGAGGATCTCGAGAAGCGGCTCGCCACCCGGACCCGGGCCACCCTCACCGGCGCCCTCGACCGCAGCGCCCGGGTCAACCGGCCCCGCCACCACGACATCGACTGGAACCGCACGATCGCGGCCAACCTCAAGCACTACCTGCCGGAGTACCGGACGATCGTGCC
>JABFXD010000792.1 GCA_013361925.1 Streptomyces sp.
GTCGCCTACGTCGTGGCGGGAATCTTCGTCTGCTTCACGATCCTGGTCCTCATCGCGGACGTGGTTAACCCGGTGAGAATCTCCTAGCCGTACGGCGTTGGTCTCGGCCCGGCACGCTCTGTGCCGGGCCGTCATCGTTCGAGTGGGTCCGCGGGACGGATGTGCCCGAGCCCGGGCCCGTGCCGTAATCTCGAAGCCTGGAGCCCACTGTTCCGTTGGCGCCGGACCTTGATCCACGACTTGGGGTTGCACAGCAGATGACTGCGATTTCTCTCGGCATGCCGTCCGTTCCGACCAGGGTTGCCGAGCGCCGCAAGAGCCGGCAGATCCAGGTCGGCACCGTCGCGGTCGGCGGCGACGCCCCGGTCTCCGTCCAGTCGATGACCACGACCCGTACGTCCGACATCGGCGCGACCCTCCAGCAGATCGCCGAGCTGACGGCGTCCGGCTGCCAGATCGTGCGCGTGGCGTGCCCCACCCAGGACGACGCGGACGCCCTGTCGACGATCGCCAGGAAGTCCCAGATCCCCGTCATCGCGGACATCCACTTCCAGCCGAAGTACGTCTTCGCCGCCATCGAGGCCGGCTGCGCCGCGGTCCGGGTGAACCCCGGCAACATCAAGCAGTTCGACGACAAGGTCAAGGAGATCGCGCGGGCCGCGAAGGACCACGGCACCCCGATCCGCATCGGCGTCAACGCCGGCTCCCTGGACCGCCGCCTGCTCCAGAAGTACGGCAAGGCGACCCCCGAAGCCCTCGTCGAGTCCGCGCTCTGGGAGGCGTCGCTCTTCGAGGAGCACGACTTCCGGGACATCAAGATCTCGGTCAAGCACAACGACCCGGTCGTCATGATCGAGGCGTACAAGCAGCTCGCCGCCCAGTGCGACTACCCCCTCCACCTCGGCGTCACCGAGGCCGGCCCGGCGTTCCAGGGCACGATCAAGAGCGCGGTCGCCTTCGGCGCCCTCCTCTCCCAGGGCATCGGCGACACGATCCGCGTCTCCCTCTCGGCCCCGCCGGTCGAGGAGGTCAAGGTCGGCAACCAGATCCTGGAGTCCCTCAACCTCAAGCAGCGCGGCCTGGAGATCGTCTCCTGCCCGTCCTGCGGCCGCGCCCAGGTCGACGTCTACAAGCTGGCCGAGGAGGTCACCGCGGGCCTGACCGGCATGGAGGTCCCCCTCCGCGTCGCCGTCATGGGCTGCGTCGTCAACGGCCCCGGCGAGGCCCGCGAGGCCGACCTCGGCGTCGCCTCCGGCAACGGCAAGGGCCAGATCTTCGTCAAGGGCGAGGTCATCAAGACGGTCCCGGAGTCCAAGATCGTGGAAACCCTCATCGAGGAGGCCATGAAGCTGGCCGAACAGATGGAGGCGGACGGAGTGGCCTCGGGCGAGCCGTCGGTGGCGGTCGCGGGCTGAGGCTTTCGCGCCCTTGAGGGGGCCGCAGGCACCCCTCAAGGGGCGCGGGGAACTGCGCGACCAGCCCCCCCCACACACCCGCACCCGCGAACACCACGGAACCCTCCGAGCTCTTGGGCGCCCGGCACCGAAACCCCGGGCACCTCATCACAAGGGGCACCATCACAGGGCGACGCTGCTCAGCTTCCGCAGGTACAGTGCGGAGATCAGCCGTCCCCAGTGTGAGGCGCCCCGCCCGTGTTGACCCAGACGACCTCCCGGGTCCTCGAACCGAGCGACCTGGACGCCGCGCTCGCCGTCCTCGACCGCGAGCCGGTCGCGAACGCCTTCGTGACGTCCCGCGTACAGGTCGCCGGCCTCGACCCCTGGCGGCTCGGCGGCGAGATGTGGGGCTGGTACGAGGACGGCCTGCTGACCTCCCTCTGCTACGCCGGCGCCAACCTCGTCCCCATCTGCGCCACCCCGAGAGCCGTCCGCGCCTTCGCCGACCGGGCCCGCCGGGCGGGCCGCCGCTGCTCCTCCATCGTCGGCCCCGTCGAACCCACCGCGGAGCTGTGGCGCCTCCTCGAACCCAGCTGGGGCCCCGCCCGCGAGATCCGCGCCCATCAGCCCCTGATGGTCACCGACCGGCTGTCCACCGACATCGCCCCGGATCCCTACGTCCGCCGCATCCGCAAGGACGAGATGGAGACGATCATGCCGGCGTGCGTGGCGATGTTCACGGAGGAGGTGGGCGTCTCCCCGATGGCCGGCGACGGCGGCCTCCTCTACCAGGCCAGGGTCGCCGAACTCGTGGGCTCCGGCCGCTCGTTCGCCCGTCTCGACGCCGACGGCAAGGTCGTCTTCAAGGCGGAGATCGGCGCCGCGACCGACCGTGCCTGCCAGATCCAGGGCGTCTGGGTGGCCCCCGAATACCGCGGCCAGGGCTACGCGGCCCCCGGCATGTCGGCGGTCCTGCGCTACGCCCTCGCGGACGTCGCCCCCGTGGTCAGCCTCTACGTCAACGACTTCAACACGGCGGCGCGGCGAACGTACCGACGCGTGGGCTTCAAAGAGGTCGGCGCGTTCATGAGCGTCCTGTTCTGAAGGCCCGCGAAGTAGCGGCGGCATTCGGCATTCAGCGAAGCGTCCTGTTCCGCAGGCCCGTGAAGTACCCGGCCTCATCCGGCGAAGCGCCCTGTACGCTCCCCACATGCGATTCCCCGGTCACGGACACCGCCGCCACTCCGACGACGACATCGTGATCGGCCCCCTGGACCTCTCCGCCCGCGTCGACGAGGCCCTCGCCGTCCAGGCCATCGCCTTCGGGCTCGGCGCGGACGAGGTCGCCGTACGCCGCCAGATCGTCCTCCGCCACATGACATACCCCGGCGCGAGGGCCCTCGGCGCCACCTCGGCGGAGCGTCTCGTCGGCTTCGTCTACGGCATGCCCAACGACCGCGCCCACTGGTGGTCCACGGTCGTGGAGCCGTACCTCCGCGCCCAGGGCCACGAGACCTGGCTGGACGACTCCTTCGTGATCACGGAGCTGCACGTCCACCCGCACTACCAGAACCGCGGAGTCGGCCGCTCCCTGATCACCACGATCACCGACGGCGCCGCCGAACCCCGCTCGATCCTCTCCGCGATCGACACGGACAGCCCGGCCCGCGGCCTCTACCACTCCCTCGGCTACCAGGACCTGGCCCGCCAGGTCCTCTTCCCCAGCGCCCCGAAGCCGTACGCGGTGATGGGCGCGCCCTTGCCCCTGCGCCGCCGTTAACCGATTTCCGCCATAACCGGCCCCCCGGCTAACCTCCTAGCCATCACCCTTACCCGGCAGGAGTACGAGAACCATGGCCAACGCACCGGTCCAGCGCATGTCCCAGTTGATGGCGAAGACGCTGCGCGACGACCCGGCGGACGCCGAGGTCCTCAG
>JABFXD010000198.1 GCA_013361925.1 Streptomyces sp.
GCGGCGCCTTGGCGCTTCTTCTCGGCGCGGGCGGCGTCGACGACCTTGATGAGGATGTCGTACTGGCCGTTGGACAGGCCCATCGACTGGTAGTCGCCGTAGGTGTTCTGGTCCAGCACCTCGCGGGACCAGTGGGTGACGAGGCGGGTGCAGAGGTCTTCGGGGGGTGTGGGGGCCGCGGTGGGTGCCGCGGTGGCTGTGGCCTTCTGCGGGGTAGCGGCGGATCCGGATCCTCCGCATCCGCCGAGGGTCAGCAGGACCGCCACGCACCCGACCCCGGCCCCGAGCACCGGGACTCCTCCCGTTCGCATGCCCCGACGCTAGGCCTTGCGGCACGGTCGGGGCCAGGCCCGAAAGGCCTTCGGCGTCAGGCGGTGGCTCCGACATGGGCGCCGTCGCCCGGGTTCACGTCCCGCAGCAGACAGGTCAGCCGCGCGGTGCACACGCGCCGCCCGTCCTCGTCGCTGATCACGATCTCGTACGTCGCCGTCGAGCGCCCCCGGTGCACGGGTGTGGCCACGCCGGTCACCAGGCCCGAGCGCGCGCCCCGGTGGTGCGTGCAGTTCAGGTCCACGCCGACGGCGATCTTCGAGCTGCCGCCGTGCAGCATCGAGCCGACCGAGCCGAGGGTCTCGGCGAGGACGGCGGAGGCGCCGCCGTGCAGCAGCCCGTACGGCTGGGTGTTGCCCTCCACCGGCATCGTCCCGACGACCCGGTCCGCGGAGGCCTCGACGATCTCGACGCCCATGCGGGTGCCGAGGTGCCCGGCGGAGAACAGGGCCAGCAGGTCCACGCCGAGCGCGGCGTACTCGTCGATGACCTCTTGCGGGAACTTCACGTGCTGCTGCTCGCCCATGGGGCCCGGCTCCGTTCGTCGGGAACACTCACAACTCGGTCCGCTGAGCAAACGCTCAGTCGGTGGCCGATTGTTCCAGACGCACCACGACGGACTTGCTGGCCGGGGTGTTGCTGGTGTCCGCGGTGGCGCCCAGCGGGACGAGGACGTTGGTCTCGGGGTAGTAGGCGGCGGCGCAGCCGCGCGCGGTCGGGTAGTGCACGACACGGAAGCCGGGCGCCCGGCGCTCCACGCCGTCCTTCCACTCGCTGACGAGGTCCACGTAGGAGCCGTCCGCGAGCTTCAGCCTCGCCGCGTCCTCGGGATTGACCAGGACGACCCGGCGGCCGTTCCTGATGCCCCGGTAGCGGTCGTCCAGGCCGTAGATCGTGGTGTTGTACTGATCGTGGGACCGCAGGGTCTGGAGCAGCAGGCGGCCTTCGGGGAGCGCCGGGTACTCGACGGGGGCGGCGGTGAAGTTGGCCTTGCCGGTGGCCGTCGGGAAGCGGCGCTCGTCGCGCGGGGCGTGCGGGAGGGCGAAGCCGCCGGGCTCCGCCACGCGCGCGTTGAAGTCCTCGAAGCCGGGGATCACGCGCGCGATGCGGTCCCGGATCGTCGCGTAGTCCTTCTCGAACTCCTCCCAGGGCGTGCGGGAGGCGTCGCCGAGGACGCGGCGGGCGAGGCGGGCCACGATGGCCGGCTCGGACAGCAGATGGCCGCTCGCGGGCTCCAGACGGCCCTGGGAGGCGTGCACCATGCCCATGGAGTCCTCGACGGTCACGAACTGCTCGCCGCCGCCCTGGAGGTCGCGCTCGGTGCGGCCGAGGGTGGGCAGGATCAGGGCGCGCGCGCCCGTGACGGCGTGCGAGCGGTTGAGCTTCGTCGACACGTGCACGGTCAGGCGGGCGCGCCGCATGGCGGCCTCGGTGACGTCGGTGTCGGGGGAGGCGGAGACGAAGTTGCCGCCCATGGCGAAGAAGACCTTCGCCCGGCCGTCGCGCAGCGCCTCGATGGCCCGTACGACGTCGTAGCCGTGCTCGCGCGGGGGCGCGAAGCCGAACTCCTTCTCCAGGGCGTCCAGGAAGGCCGGGGCGGGGCGTTCGAAGATGCCCATGGTGCGGTCGCCCTGCACGTTGGAGTGACCGCGCACCGGGCACACGCCCGCGCCCGGGCGGCCGATGTTGCCGCGCAGGAGCAGGAAGTTGACCACCTCGCGGATGGTCGGCACGGAGTGCTTGTGCTGGGTCAGGCCCATCGCCCAGCAGACGATGGTGCGCTGCGAGGCGAGCACCAGGGAGAGGGCTTCCTCGATCTCCGCGCGCGTGAGGCCGGTCGCGGCGAGCGTCTCGTCCCAGTCGGCGGCGCGGGCGGCCGCGACGAACTCCTCGTAGCCGTGGGTGTGTTCGTCGACGAAAGCCTGGTCGACGGCGCCCTCGGTCTCCAGGATCAGCTTGTTGAGGAGGCGGAAGAGGGCCTGGTCGCCGCCGATGCGGATCTGGAGGAACAGATCGTTCAGGGCGGCGCCCTTGAGCATGCCCTGCGGGGTCTGCGGGTTCTTGAACCGCTCCAGGCCGGCTTCCGGCAACGGGTTGACGCTGACGATCTTCGCGCCGTTCGCCTTGGCCTTCTCCAGCGCGGAGAGCATGCGCGGGTGGTTGGTGCCCGGGTTCTGGCCGGCGACGATGATCAGGTCGGCCTTGTAGAGGTCCTCCAGCAGGACGCTGCCCTTGCCGATGCCGATGGTCTCCGTGAGGGCCGAGCCCGAGGACTCGTGGCACATGTTGGAGCAGTCCGGCAGGTTGTTGGTGCCGAGCTCGCGCGCGAACAGCTGATACAGGAACGCGGCTTCGTTGCTGGTGCGCCCCGAGGTGTAGAAGAGGGCCTCGTCGGGGGAGTCGAGGGCGGCGATCTCCTCGGCGACGATGTCGAAGGCACGCTCCCAGGTCACCGGCTCGTAGTGCGTGCCCCCTTCGGGGAGGTACACGGGGTGGGTCAACCGCCCCTGCTGGCCCAGCCAGTAGCCGCTGCGCGTCGCGAGGTCGGTGACCGGGTGCGCGGCGAAGAACTCCGGGGTGACCCGGCGCAGGGTGGCCTCCTCGGCCACGGCCTTCGCGCCGTTCTCACAGAACTCGAAGGTGTGCCGGTGCTCGGGTTCCGGCCAGGCGCAGCCAGGGCAGTCGAAGCCCTCTTTCTGGTTGACCCGCAGCAGCGTCAGCGCGGTCCGCTTCACGCCCATCTGCTGCTGGGCGATCCGCAGCGTGTGCCCGATGGCGGGCAGCCCCGCCGCCGCGTGCTTCGGCTCGGCGACCTGCGGAGCGTCCTGGACCGGATCCCCCTTGGGCGGCTTCGTTGCCATCGCGGCGATCTCCTTCGCGTGCACATGTGAGGTACGTCTCCGATCCTCGCACGCAACGCCGACAACGGGGGTGGCCGGGGTGGGTGGAGGGCTGGGGCAATGGTTGCGTATCAGGCAATGGTTGCGGAAGAGGGAACGGGG
>JABFXD010000176.1 GCA_013361925.1 Streptomyces sp.
GCCGCCGCCCTCGGCGTAGAACGGGGTGCGGTCGAGGACGATCTCGACCTCGTCGCCCTCGGTGGCGGCCGGCGAGGAGGCGCCGTCCACGAGGATGCCGACGATCGTGGACTCGCCCTCGGTGTCGCTGTAGCCGATGAACTCGGTCTCGCCCGTCTTGTCGGCGATCTCCCGGTAGGCACCGGCACCGGCGTGGCCGGTCTTCTTGGCCTGGGCGTCGGCCTTCGCGCGGTCCCGCTGCTCCTTCATCAGGCGGCGGAAGCCGTCCTCGTCCACGGAGAGGCCCTGCTCGGCGGCCATCTCCAGGGTGAGGTCGATCGGGAAGCCCCAGGTGTCGTGGAGCAGGAACGCCTTGTCACCGGCGAGGACCGTGCCACCGGCGGCCTTGGTCTCGGTGACGGCGGTGTCGAGGATGTTCGTGCCGCCCTTGAGGGCCTTGAGGAAGGCGTTCTCCTCGGCGACGGCGACCTTCTCGATGCGCTCGCGGTCGGTGACCAGCTCGGGGTACTGCTGGCCCATCATGGCGATCACGGTGTCGATCAGGTCGAGCACGACCGGACCGGTGGCACCGAGGAGCCGCATGTTGCGGATGGCGCGGCGCATGATGCGGCGCAGCACATAACCGCGGCCTTCGTTGCCCGGGGTGACACCGTCGCCGATGAGCATCACGGACGTCCGCATGTGGTCGGTGACCACGCGCAGGGAGACGTCCGAGGAGTGGGCGTCGCCGTACGCGACGCCCGTCAGCTCGGTGGCCTTCTTGATGACGGCCATGGAGGTGTCGATCTCGTACATGTTCTGCACGCCCTGCAGGATCATCGCGAGGCGCTCGAGGCCGAGGCCGGTGTCGATGTTCTTGCTGGGGAGCTCGCCGAGGATCTCGAAGTTGTCCTTGCCGATGCCCTCGCCGCGCTCGTACTGCATGAAGACGAGGTTCCAGATCTCCACGTACCGCTCGTCGTTGACGGCGGGGCCGCCCTCGACGCCGAACTCGGGGCCGCGGTCGTAGTTGATCTCGGAACAGGGGCCACAGGGTCCGGGGACGCCCATGGACCAGTAGTTGTCCTTCATGCCGAGGCGCTGGATGCGCTCCTTGGGCACGCCGACGACCTCGTGCCAGATGCGCTCGGCCTCGTCGTCCTCCAGGTAGACCGTGATCCAGAGCTTCTCGGGCTCCAGGCCGTAACCACCCTTGTCCTGGGGGCTGGTGAGCAGCTCCCAGGCGTACTTGATGGCGCCTTCCTTGAAGTAGTCGCCGAAGGAGAAGTTGCCGCACATCTGGAAGAACGTGCCGTGGCGGGTGGTCTTGCCGACCTCTTCGATGTCGGGCGTGCGCACGCACTTCTGCACGCTGGTCGCGCGCGCCCACGGCGGCTTGACCTCACCGAGGAAGTACGGCTTGAAGGGGACCATGCCGGCGGGGACCAGGAGCAGAGTCGGGTCGTCCGCGATGAGCGACGCCGAAGGGACGACGGTGTGACCGCGCTCCTCGTAGAAGCTCAGCCAGCGGCGGCGAATCTCGGCCGACTCCATCAGTGGTCCTCATTCCGGTTGTACGGGTACGTCTTGTACGTCGATCCCTCGGCGTACTTCGGGTTGTTGCGGTTCTCGATGGCGGCGAACCGCCGGGGCGCGGGGAGTTCGGGGTTCGCGTTGATACCCAGCGCCTCCCCCAGCTCTTCCTCCCGCTGGGCCATGTTGTCGCGGACGTCGAGCGCGAAGCCCACCGCACGGTCCTTGAGCTTGTGCCCGGCCTCGATCGCCTTGTTCGTCGCGGCGACGGCGAGGTGCTCCGGGGTCAGCTGCCTCAGCTTGCGGTTGACCTTGGTGGTGGCCCACACACCGGCGGCGACGCCCGTGCTGAACCAGAACGTACGGCGGAACATCGCTGGTCTCAGTCCTTCTTCCGCTTGCTCCGTCGTGACGCCGGAACCGTGCGGCCCACGATCACGGTACGCCGGGGTGTCTTGGCGGGCACGTCGTCCTTGCGGCCGGCGATCGCCCGGCGCACGCCGTAGCCGAAGGCCGCGACCTTGACCAGCGGGCCGCCGAAGGTGGAGGCGACGGTGGTGGAGAGCGCGGAGGCGTTGGAGGTGACCTCCTGGACGTCGGAGGCGATCGCGTCCACCCGGTCGATCTGGGTCTGCGCGGAGCGCACCGCCGAGGAGGCGTCCGCGAGGAGCGGTACGGCCTGGTCGGTCACGTCCGCCACCAGCTTGGTGGTCGCCCTGAGCGTCTGGGCCAGCCTCGCCAGCGCGACGGCGAGGAAGGAGACCAGGATCGCCCAGAAGACGGCCACCAGGATGCCGGCCACCTCTCCACCGGACACTGCGCACCCGCTCCCTGATACGTGCTCTGAACATCGGAACCCAGAAAAAAACAGTGGCCCGAGCCTATCGCGCCGCGGGTGGGGCTCCGCACCGGATTACCGCCCGCGCGGGCCCGAGTTGCACGAAGCGATTGTACGGAGTGAATACGGTTCAGTACGCTCCGTGTCCTATGCGGGATGATCGGCTCAGCGACGGCAATCTGCCTCTCGAACTGGACGCGTTCGTGGGCCGCACGGCCGAACTCGCCGCGCTGTCCCGACTGCTGGAGACCTCACGCCTGGTGACCGTGACCGGCGCCGGTGGCGTGGGCAAGTCACGGCTGGCGGCCCGGGCCGCCCTGGGCAGGGCGGCCTGGCGGGTCGAACTGGCGCCGGTGCGCGACCCGGAGTTCGTCGACTACGCGGTCGTGCAGGCGCTGGGGCTGACCGACCACACCACGCGGCTGCCGCGCGAGACGCTGCTCGCGCGTCTCGGTCGGTGCGACCGGCAACTGCTCCTCGTCCTGGACGGGTTCGAGCATCTCGTCGAGGCGTGCGCCGAGCTGGTGACGGAACTGCTGTGCCGGGTGCCGGGGCTCACCGTGCTCGCCGTGGGCCGCAGGCCCCTGTGCGTGCCGGGCGAGCGGGTGTTCACACTGGCGCCGCTGGGCGAGGACGAGGCCGTGGAGCTCTTCGTCGACCGCGCGGGCGGGCAGGGTGCGGCCGTCGGCGACGATCCCGACGTACGGGAGCTGTGCCGACGGCTGGACGGCATCCCGCTCGCCGTCGAGCTGGCGGCCGGGCGGCTGCGGGCCCTGTCCCCCGACCAGTTGCTGGCCCGGTTCGACGACCGCTTCCGGCTGCTGACGGGCGCGGCCCACGGCGTCCCGGCGCGGCACCGCACGCTGCGCACGGCGATCGGCTGGAGCCATGAACTGTGCACGCCCGAGGAGCGGCTGCTGTGGTCGCGGCTCTCGGTGTTCGCCGGGCTGTTCGACCTGGAGGCCGTGGAGTACGTG
>JABFXD010000046.1 GCA_013361925.1 Streptomyces sp.
CGCGCAGATCTTCGCGAACGACGCCGTGCCGCGAGGCTTCGTCGCGTCCGTCGAGTCCTCGCTCACCGCGAAGCGGAAGCCCTGGACGTCGCCGTCGGCGGGGACGGCGGTGGCGGGGCCCTGGGTGGCGTAGGTCCAGGCCGTGCCGGTGCGGTCCCAGAAGGACCAGTAGCGGTAACCGGCGGCGTGGGCCGCCTGGCCGGTGAGGGCCAGGAGGCAGAACGCCGTCAGGAGCAGGGCGGTGACGCGGCGCATCACTGGCGGCGCTTCCGGCCGCGGAGCATGAGGGCGAAGCCGATGAGGGCGCCGAGGAGGAGACCGCCGCCGACGGTCCAGGCGACGGACAGCCCGTCATCGCTGTCGTCGGACTCGGTCGCGCCGGTCGCCCGTCCCTCCTTCGGGCCGGGCACGTGCTCCGGCGTCGGGCCGGTCGCGTTCAGCAGGACGATCAGGTCCTTGCCGCCGAACTCACGCGGGTTCAGGCCACCGGCCTGGGCGGCGAAGACGAGCTGGGCGTAGGCGGCCGGGCCGGTCTGCGCGGCCCACTTCAGGGCGTTGGCCTCCAGCCAGTGGACGGACGCGGTGGCCTCGGCGTGGAAGTCGGCGGCGGACAGGGCGACGACCGCGTCGGCGGTGTTGCCGTAGTCGGGCTGGTCCTCGGCACCGGGCAGGGCCGACTTCAGGTACTTGTCCTTGGCCATCGTCTTCGCGAGGTAGGAGGCGCCGTTGTGGGCGGCCTGCTCGGAGTCGCCGGGCTTCTCGCAGGACTGGCTCGCCCGGTCGTCGTCGCTGTGGACGTTCGTCTGCTGCTCGCCGAGCCCGCCGAGCACCGCCGCCGCCGTGGCGTCCGCGTTGGCGGAGAGGCCGCCCTTCTTGTCGGGCTGGTAGGCGAAGGCGCCCGCCCCCGTCCCGGTGCAGGGGAGGGCGAGGTCCAGCAGGGCGTCGTAGGGACTCTTGCCGTTCTTCTGGACCTTCGCGGCCTGCTGGCCGACGGCGGTGAGCGCCCCGATGACCACGGACGTGGAGTTCGCGTCGCTCGCTCCGCCGGCGGTGTAGCCCCAACCGCCGTCCTTGTTCTGCACGGACTTCAGCCAGGCGACGGCCTTGCGGGGGACGTCCTCGTGTCCGCCGGTCGCGGCGAGGGCCTGCACCGCGGCGGCCGTGCTGTTGGTGTCGACCATGACCTTGGCGTCGCAGGCCTTGGTGGTGTCGGCGCGGAAGGCGGGGAAGGCGCCGTTGGCGCACTGCTGGCCGGCCAGCCAGTCGACGGCCTTGTCGGCGGGGTCGACGGACTGTTCCCTCTGCGCCATCAGCGTCAGCGACTGCCGCCACACCCCGTCGTACGTCGGGTCACCCGACCCGTACAACCCGTCGGGTATCGCCACCGAAGGTGAAGGCGAGGCGGACGGATCGGCGGCCATGGCCGGGGTGGCCGTGCCGATCACGGCGGTGGCGGCCAGGACCGCGGCGCTGCGGCGGACGTTCATGATCGGCGGATGCCTCTCCCTGCAAGGGAGCCGGGCAGCGCGGGGAGACCCCGGGCGGCTCGGCCCCGTAGACCTCGACGGTGCCGTGCACCGGCCGGATGCCGGTGCGCGTGAGCCGGTCAACTGCTCCGCGCGGGGCGATCCGGCTTGCCCGGGAGGCAGGGCCTCGGAGGCTCACGGTTGCGGGTCAGCGCCGGAATTGCACCGGCTTCCCCCCGTACGGGTGTGATGACGACGCGGCCACTCTACCCGCCCGTAAACAACCGGCTGAGGGGCTCCTGTGAGGCGCTCCCGCCCGGGGTAGGTTCGGCCGTGTGGAGATCACGGGGAGACTGATCGGCTCGGGGCGGGCGTCCGACGTCTATGAGATCGACGACGCGTGGGTGCTGCGGCGCGACCGGGAGGGGTACGCGGACGCGCTGGCCGAGGCCGCCGTCATGGAGCGGGTGCGGGCCCATGGGTATCCGGTGCCCCGGGTGCGGACAGCGGATTCCTCCCGGTCCGACCTCGTCATGCAGCGGCTGCACGGGCCGACGATGCTGGCGGCGTTCGCGGCCGGGCGGATCGACGCGCGGGACGCGGGGGAGATGCTGGCGGGGCTGTTGCGGCGGCTGCACGCCGTGCCGGGGCGGGTGGTTCACCTGGATCTGCATCCGGACAACGTGATGCTCACCGACGAGGGGCCCTACGTCATCGACTGGGCCAATGCCGAGGAGGGCGACCCCGGCCTCGACTGGGGCATGTCCGCGGTGATCCTCGCCCAGGTCGCCGTCGGGGACGAGTCGATCGCGGGGCCGGCCCGCGCGATGCTGGCCGCCCTGCTGACCGACCCGTCCGCGCTCACGGAGGAGGGGCTCGCCGAGGCACGCCGGCGGCGGGCGGTCAATCCGACGATGAGCCGACGGGAGACCGAACTGCTCGGCGCCGCAGAGGAGTTGATCAGGACGTTCCTGTCCTGACCGGAGTCGGGCCGCCGAACGGCAGCCGCAGCCGTCGCGAGGCGAGCAGCCACGTGCCCTCCGCCGACCTGCGGAACTCGTCCTCGTACTGCCCGACCTGGACGGGCGGGCCCGGCGGGACGGGGCCCTGGCCGCCCTCGTGGCCGTCGACGCGGTACGTCGTGAAGTACGAGGTCGCCGTCGCGGTGTCCGGGGACGTCACCGTGACGAGGATGTTGGACATCACCCGGCGCGAGAGGTGGTCGGAGGGACGGGAGGCGAAGTACGCGCGCAGCGCCTCCCGGCCCACGGACCGCCGCCCGTCCCCCTCCGGGAGCGGCCACTCCCAGGAGCCGTCCTCGGTGAACAGCCCGGCGACCGAGCCCGGTTCGCCGAGGTCGAGACGGTGGACGAAGTCGATGATCAGGCGCTCGCAGGCGCGTTCGGCGAGGAGCCGCTCCAGAGGGTCCATACCGCGATGGGATCACACCGCCACATAGGTGAGGGGATCGCTCCCGGTCACCGCCTCCGCCCGGCCCAGCTTCACCAGGCGCCGCAGATGGGCCTCCGCCTCCGAGACGGCGATGTTCCGCGAGCCGTGGGGGATCTCGGCCCAGGGGCGGTTCCATTCCATGCGCTCGGCGACCTGCCACGGGGTGAGCGGCTCGCCGAGCAACGCCCGCAGCCCGGTCAGCCGGTCCTCGTGGTGCGCCAGCAACTCCCGTACGCGGGTGGGCGCGTCGGTGAAGACGTACTGGTGGGCCGGGAGGACCTCCGCGGGGGCCAGCCGCCCGACGCGTTCGAGGGAGTCGAGGTAGTCGCCGAGGGGGTCGGTGACGGTGGCGTCGTCGGGGTCCTCGTACAGGCCGATGTGCGGGGTGATCTCGGGGAGCAGATG
>JABFXD010000849.1 GCA_013361925.1 Streptomyces sp.
GCGGAGCCCGCCGGGATGTCGCTGACGGTGCTCCAGTGGATGTGGTCGGCGACCAGGCCGACGTAGACGAGGGTGAGCACGCCCGTGACCACGGTGATCACGGTCTGGAGCCGCATGATCAGGTCGAAGCCCATGACACCGCCGACGACGGTGAGCCCGGCGACGACGATGAGCGCGACCACCTGGGTCCCGGTGCCGCCGCCCCAGCCGAGGCGGCCGAAGACGGTCGCGGTGGCCATGGTGGCGAGGGCGCAGAGCACGGTCTCCCAGCCGACGGTGAGCACCCAGGAGATCGCCGACGGCAGCCGGTTGCCGCGCACGCCGTACGCGGCGCGGCTGAGGACCATCGTCGGGGCCGAGCCGCGCTTGCCCGCGACGGCGACGAAGCCGCACAGCAGGAAGGAGAAGACGATGCCGACGACCCCGGCGGCCAGGGCCTGCCAGAAGGAGATGCCGAAGCCGAGGGCGAAGGCGCCGTAACTCAGGCCGAGGATCGAGACGTTGGCGCCGAACCACGGCCAGAACAGGGTCCGTGGGGTGCCTTTGCGTTCGGCGTCACCGATGACGTCCAGGCCGTGTGTCTCCACCTGGAGCTGTCTGGGTCTGTTGTCGAGGGAATCCCGGGCGTCCGTCATCAGCGACCTACCTGTCCACGTGAGGCTGAGTGGACCTTACCCAGACGCGTCAGGTTCCGGTGGTCGCCGCCTTCTTGATCGCCTCACGGATCCGGGCGTACGTCCCGCAGCGGCAGACGTTCTCGATCCTGTCGATGTCGGCGTCCGTCGGCTCGGCGGTCTTCTTCAGCAGGGCCGCGGCGGCCATGATCTGACCCGGCTGGCAGAAGCCGCACTGCGACACGTCGCAGTCGATCCAGGCCTGCTGCACCGGATGCAGGGTGTCGCCGTCCGCCAGGCCCTCGATGGTGGTGACCTCGCGGTCCACGCAGTCGGCGACGGGGACCACGCACGGCTGTATCTCGGCGCCGTCGAGATGGCTGGTACAGGCACGGCAGACACCGACACCGCAGCCGTACTTGGGGCCGGTGACGTCCAGCAGGTCGCGCAGCACCCACAGCAGGGGCATGTCGTCGGGGGCCTCGACGGTGACCGGTTTCCCGTTGAGGACGAAGGAGTGACGGGGCATCAGAGGCCTCTCGGACACTAGAAGTTGATCGGGAAACGGCGGGGCTTGGTGCCGGTGGCGCGGGCGTAGGCGTTGGCGACGGCTCCGGCCGCCGCCGGGACGCCGAGTTCACCGGCGCCGCCCGGCTCCCCTCCCGTGGGCAGGATGTGGGCCTCGAAGTGGAGGGGGGCGTGGCGTTGGCGGGCGTAGTGGAAGTCGGCGTAGCTGCTCTCGCGGACGG
Organism: Streptomyces sp.; assembly: GCA_013361925.1. Taxonomy (GTDB): domain Bacteria; phylum Actinomycetota; class Actinomycetes; order Streptomycetales; family Streptomycetaceae; genus Streptomyces. The sequence goes on from JABFXD010000849.1 coordinate 1,364, forward strand.
CGCCCCGGTCGATGTGCAGGCCGGCCCGCAGGATCGTGGAGATGCCGTCCGTCGCCGCGCCCATGAGCTGGGCCTCCAGTCCTCGCGGGTTGACGGCCGTACCGACGTCGGCGGCCATCACCACCTTGGTCACCCGGGGGTTCTCGGGGTCGGTGGCGTCGATCTCGACCAGACAGGCCACGCTGGAGCCGTACTCCTCGTGCACGGCGACGCCCTGGGCCTGCCCCGCGGGCAGCGTGCGGCCCCAGTGTCCGGCGGTGGCGACCTTGTCGAGCACGGCCCTGACGGACTTGCCGCGCAGTGTCGTACGACGGAACGCCACCGGATCCCGTCCCAGCGCCCGGGCGGTCTCGTCGACCATGATCTCCTCGGCCGCCCGCACGGTCCCGGAGTCCACGGACCGCCACGCGCCGAGCGGCATCGCCAGCTCGACGGAGCCCCCGTCACCGGACAGCTTCCCGAAGTTGTAGAGGCCGCTGTCGCTGGGCAGGGGGGACGCCACGGCCGACGTGGCGATCCCGCCCTGAGCGGCGACCCCGTCCCAGGCCTCGCTCACCGACGCCGTCGCGTGGGCGAAGGCGACGACCCTGCCGTCGGCGTGGCTGGCCCGTATGTGGTGCTGGAACGCCGGGCGCATCCGGCCGTGCCTGATGTCGTCGGCGCGGCTCCACATCAGCTTCACCGGGCGGTGCGCCTTCTTCGAGATGAGCGCCGCCTCGATCGCCGCGTCGTGGTTCAGCCGGCGCCCGAACGAGCCGCCGCCGCGCACCACATGGACGCGTACGGCGGACGCGGGCAGTCCGACCGCCGAGGCGATGGCCTCCCGCGCGTCCATGGGCGACTGGGAGGAGAACCAGATCTCGGCACGACGGGCCCGTACGTCCGCGACGGCGGTCAGCACCTCCATCGGGGCGTGGCTGACGAACGCGAACTCGAACCGGCCCTCCACCTGCGCCGATCCGCGCGGCGGTCGGCCGAGCGCCGGGACGGCGGCCCGCAGCCGCGAGCGGATGGCGGTGTCGGACAGCTCCGCCAACGGCCCGGGAGTCCAGGTGATCTTCAGGGCGTCCCGTGCCTCGAAGGCGTGATGGAAGGTCTCGGCGACGACCGCAACTCCCCCGGGAACCCTGACCACTTCGAGCACACCGGGCAGGGCGCGGGCCGCACGGTCGTCGACCGAGGCGACCTTGCCGCCGAGCGTGGGCGGGCGGGCCACCACGGTCGGTTTCGCGTCGGCCGCCGACAGGTCCCCGGTGTAGCGCACACGGCCGGTGACGATGTCCCGTGCGTCGATACGGGTCGTCGGCCGCCCGATCACGCGGTGCCGGGACGCGGGCTTGGTCTTGCTCGACACACGGGGTCTGCGGACCCGGGCGGCGCTCTCGGTGAGGGAGCCGAAGGTGGCCGTACGTCCGTCCGGGGCGACGACCATGGTGTCCCGGGTGCGCAGGAGGCGCGCGGGCAGGTGCCAGCGCTGCGCGGCCGCGGTGATCAGGCGGGCGCGGGCGGTGGCGGCGAGGTTGCGGGCGGGGCCGTACAGCGAACTGACCGAGTTGGAGCCGCCGGTGAACTGGTTGCCCCTGGTCCGGGCCTCGGCCAGCGGGATGCTCACGTCGGTGAGCCGGGCGTCGAGTTCCTCGGCGATCATCATGGCGACGGCGGTGGTGACGCCCTGGCCGACCTCCACGCGCGGCAGGCGGACGACGACCTTGTTCTCCCGGGTGACCTCCAGGACCAGCATCTCGTCGTCCGTGCCGGTGACCACGACGTCGGAGCGGGCGGCGGTCGCGCCCTCGGCCGCTGGGGCGTCGCAGCCGAGCGGCGCCGCTACGGTCAGTGTGGACGCCGCCAGCGTGTAGACCATGAACCGGCGGCGGGACAGCTCTGGCACGGCGCACTCCCCCTGTGAACGTCCTGTGTCTGCGGTTGGTTCAGCAGATAGGAGGGTTCCGCG
>JABFXD010000156.1 GCA_013361925.1 Streptomyces sp.
TTCGGTGTGTGGACGATACTGGGATTGAACCAGTGACCTCTTCCGTGTCAGGGAAGCGCTCTCCCGCTGAGCTAATCGTCCTCGGGATCACAGTCGAGACTGTGGATCTTGCGTGCGCGATACTGGGATTGAACCAGTGACCTCTTCCGTGTCAGGGAAGCGCTCTCCCGCTGAGCTAATCGCGCGGGTCAGACCTTCGATGACCTCGAAGATCCAGTGGACGATACTGGGATTGAACCAGTGACCTCTTCCGTGTCAGGGAAGCGCTCTCCCGCTGAGCTAATCGTCCTTGGAGGTGGAGACGGGATTTGAACCCGTGTAGACGGCTTTGCAGGCCGTTGCCTCGCCTCTCGGCCACTCCACCAGGAGTGTCGGGGGGTCGGGATGATCCCCCTTGCTCTTCCGAGCGAACGACGAGGTTCGAACTCGCGACCTCAACCTTGGCAAGGTTGCGCTCTACCAACTGAGCTACGTTCGCCTGTCTTTCCGTTCCGCTTGCGCGTCCCGGCGACGTGTTGAACTCTAGCGGATTCCTGGGCCAGCACAAAAACGCGTTTGTGCAGCGTGCTGCGCTGTGCCCGCCCGCACACCTGGTCAGGGGCTCCGAAGGGACATGACCAGGTCACCCGCGGGACACCCGCCATAGACTCGACGCGTGCTCGACCTCGCTCCTCTCGCCCGCTTCGGTGACCGTGTCGCCACCGGTCTCCTCGACGTCACCAGCGACCCGGCCGCCCTGGACTCCAGCGGCTTCTGGGCGGTCTGCGCCGACTTCGAAGGCCGTCTGACCTGCGCCCGCTTCCGGGACGTACGCCAGGAGCCGGTACCCGCCCCGGTGCCGGGGGCGTGGCACGGACCGGCGGTCGGCGACTGGACGTCGTCCCTCGACCGCGCCGGGTACACGGCCGGGGTGCGGCGCATCCGCGAGCACATCGCGGCCGGCGAGGTCTATCAGGCGAACCTCTGCCGCGTCCTGAGCGCACCCGTGGCGCCCGATGCCGACGTGGACGCGCTCACCGCCCTGCTCGCGCGCGGCAATCCGGCGCCGTACGCAGGAACGATCCGGCTGCCGGAGCACGGCGTGGAGATATCCACCGCGTCCCCCGAGCTGTTCCTGCGCCGCGACGACCGGGTCGTCGAGTCCGGGCCGATCAAGGGCACCGGGCGCACCGAGGCGGACCTCCTGGAGAAGGACTACGCCGAGAACGTCATGATCGTGGACCTGGTCCGCAACGACATCGGGCAGGTCTGCGCCACCGGCAGCGTGAGCGTCCCCGACCTGTGCGCCGTGGAGAAGCACCCCGGCCTCGTGCACCTCGTCTCCACGGTCCGCGGCGAGCTGCGCGACGGCGCCGGCTGGCCGGAGCTGCTGACCGCCGCCTTCCCGCCCGGCTCCGTCACCGGCGCGCCCAAGTCCAGCGCCCTGCGCATCATCGACGCCCTGGAGACCGCACCCCGCGGCCCGTACTGCGGGGGCGTCGGCTGGGTCGACGCCGACCGGGGTACCGGAGAGCTGGCCGTCGGCATCCGCACCTTCTGGATCGACCGCGCCGAGGGCGTGCTGCGCTTCGGCACCGGCGCGGGCATCACCTGGGGTTCCGACCCCGAGGGGGAGTGGCGGGAGACCGAACTGAAGGCCGCCCGGCTGCTCGCGGTAGCGTCGGGAACGTACGAGGTGAGTGGAGAGGGACTACCGACGTGAAGATATGGCTCGACGGCGCACTGCAGGACAGCGAGTCCGCCCGCGTCTCCGTCTTCGACCACGGGCTGACCGTGGGCGACGGCGTCTTCGAGACCGTGAAGGCGGTGGACGGCCGTCCGTTCGCCCTGACCCGGCACCTGGACCGGCTGACCCTCTCGGCGCGCGGCCTCGGTCTGCCCGACCCGGACCTGGACGAGGTGCGCCGCGCCTGCGCCGCCGTTCTCGACGCCAACCCCATGCCGCTCGGCCGGCTGCGCATCACCTACACCGGCGGCCACGGCCCGCTCGGCTCCGACCGCGGCGAGCACGGCCCGACCCTGGTCGTCGCCCTGGGTGAGACGACCCGCCGCCCCGACTCCACGGCCGTGATCACGGTCCCCTGGACCCGCAACGAGCGCAGCGCGCTGACCGGCCTGAAGACCACCTCGTACGCGGAGAACGTCGTCGCGCTCTCCCGCGCGCACGGTCAGGCTGCCTCCGAGGCGCTGTTCGCCAACACCGTCGGACAGCTCTGCGAGGGCACCGGGTCGAACGTCTTCGTCGTCCTGGACGGCGAGATCCACACCCCGCCGCTCGCCTCCGGCTGCCTCGCGGGCATCACGCGCGCGTTGACGGTCGAGTGGACCGGCGCCAAGGAGACCGACCTGCCGCTGGACGTCCTGGAGCGGGCCGAGGAGGTCTTCCTCACCTCCACCCTGCGCGACGTACAGGCCGTGCACCGCGTCGACGGACGCGAACTGCCCGGCACCCCGGGGCCGGTGACCGCCAAGGCCATGCGCGTCTTCGACGAGCGGGCCGGGAACGACCTCGACCCGTAGGGGCTCGGCCCGCCCGGAAGGGCGCGTGAATATTCGGCTGCTCCGGGGCACGGCAGCGGGTAGAACACCCGTGATGACCACGACCCTGCGGCCGACCGAGCCGCTCCAGCAGAACGCCGACGGCACGCGTTCGCGCCGCTATCAGGTGTGCGTGAACAGCCGTCCCGTCGGCGCCGTCCACCTCGGCACGTCGCCCGCCTTCGGGCCCTCGGTGGCGCGCATCCACGATCTGCGCATCGAGGAACCCGACCGGCGACGGGGCCGCGGGACGGTGGCCGCGCTGGCCGCCGAGGAGGTCGCGCGCGGCTGGGGCTGCCGGGAGATCGAGATCGGCGTCCCCGGGACCGCCGAGGCGGCCCTGCGGCTCGTCGCGGCGCTCGGCTACGTCCTGCGCAACCGCGGCATGGAGAAGCGGCTCGACGACACCCCGCCCACCCTGCCGGACGGCTACCGGGCGCGGCCCATGACCGAGGCCGACTTCGACGCCTGGCGGGCGCACGAGTCGGAGGACTACGTGCGTACCTGGATCGACCGGGGCGTCCCCGAGGCCGAGGCCCGCGCCAAGTCCGAGCGCGACCACGCAACACTCCTGCCCCAGGGCCTCGCCACCGAGGACATCTGGTTCCACGTCCTCGAACACGAGGGCACGCGCGTGGGCGTCCTGTGGCTCGCCCTGCGCGAGGGGAAGCCCTTCGTCTACGACGTCGAGGTCGACGCGGACCAGCGCGGCCACGGCCACGGCCGCGCCCTGATGCTGCTCGCGGAGACCCAGGCACACGC
>JABFXD010000685.1 GCA_013361925.1 Streptomyces sp.
ATGCGTGCCGCGTGGGCGTGCCGGAAGGCGTTGGAGAGGGTCTCGCGCAGGGCCGCGATGAGGTTCTTGCCGGTGAGGTCGCCGACCAGGGCGTCGACCGGGCCGACGAAGCGGTGCGTGGGTTTGAAGCCGAGCGGCACGGCGGCCGTGTTGATCTCCCGCAGCACCCGCGTGCGCAGCCCCGAGGGCGCCTCGGCGGGCCCCTGCTGGAGCGCGAAGATCGCGGTACGGATCTCCTGGATGGTGACGTCGAGTTCGTCGACGGCGTTGCCGACGCCGTCCCGTACCTCGGGCTCGGCCGATCCGCGCTGCGCGCTCTCCAGCATCATCCCGGTGGCGAACAGCCGTTGGATGACGAGATCGTGCAGGTCACGGGCGATGCGGTCGCGGTCCTCGTAGACCGCGAGCCGTTCCCGGTCGCGCTGCGCGTCGGCCATCATCAGCGCGAGCGCGGCCTGCGCGGCGAACTGGATCGCCAGCGTGCGCTCGGTCTCCGTGAACGGCCGCTCCCCCCGCGCCCGGGGTGTGACGAGGGCGCCCAGGATCCGGCCGTCGCTGTGCAGGGGCACCATCATGGTGGGCCCGTAGCCGTGCGCCAGCGTGGTGATCACGCGGGGGTCCCCGGCCGCGTCCTCCAGGAACACCGCCTGCCCGTCGAGGAGTTCGGCGACGATGCCGCTCTCCGGCGGGACGACGGTGCCCAGCATCGCCGACGGCTCATCCGCGGCCACGGCGGCGATCTCCAGGCCGCCCTCGTCGGCGGGCAGCAGCACGATCCCGGCCGTCGACCCCGACAGTCCGCGGGCCTGCTCGGCGACGACCTGGAGGGCGTCGTCGGTGTCGCCGCCCGACAGCAGGGCGGTGGTGACGGCGACCGACCCGTCGATCCAGCGCTCGCGCTGCTTGGCCGCCTCGTACAGCCGGGCGTTGCCGATGGCGATCCCGGCCTCCGTGGCCAGCACCCGGACCATGGTGAGGTCGTGGTCGTTGAACGGCTCGCCGCCGCGCTTCTCCGTCAGATACAGGTTCCCGAAGATCTCCCCCTGCACCCGGATCGGCAGGCCCAGGAAGCCGCGCATCAGCGGGTGGTGCTCGGGGAAGCCGCAGGAGCGCGGGTCGCTCGTCAGATCCGCCAGGCGTACCGGCTCCGGGTCCCGGACAAGTGCGCCGAGCAGGCCCCGGTGCCCGTCCGGCTGACGTCCGATACGGCGGGCGGTCGCCTCGTCGACGCCGTGGTGGACGAAGTCGGCCAGGCCGCGCCCGTCCTCGTCGACGACGCCGATGGCCGCGTAGCGGGCGTCGGTCAGCTCGGCCGCCGTCTCGCAGATCCGGTTCAGCGTGGAGTGCAGTTCGAGTCCACTGCCGACGGACCGCATGGCCTCCAGCAACTGCGGCACCCGCGCGGTCAGCTCGGCCGACAGCGTGGAAGGCAGCGGGCCGGGGCGTGGACGCGTGGTGTCGGACATGAGCCGAGCGTAATTAGTCCCATTTGATACAGAAAGTCGACACCTTGGGGACCGAAGGCTGGGCAACGGCTCACGCCGTCCCGGATGCCTCGGCGACGGTTCACGCCGTGAGCGCCAGCGCCTCCGACTCCGCCTCCCGCTCCACCATCCGCCGCAGAGGCCCCTCCACGGCGGCCAGCTCGGCGTAGGTGCCTCGCTGCACGACCCGTCCCTCGTCCAGGACGACGATCTCGTCCACAGCGTCCAGCCCGGCCAGCCGGTGAGTGATCAGCAACGTCGTACGGCCCTCGGTGGCGGCCAGCAGATCGGCCGTGAGCGCGTCGGCGGTGGGCAGGTCGAGGTGTTCGGCGGGCTCGTCGAGGACGAGGACCGGGAAGTCGGCGAGCAGCGCGCGGGCCAGCGCCAGCCGCTGCCGCTGGCCCCCGGACAGCCGCGCCCCGTGCTCGCCGACCAGCGTGTCCAGCCCGTCGGGCAGCCCGTCGGCCCAGTCGAGCAGCCGGGCCCGCCGCAGGGCGTCGCGCAGTTCGGCCCCGGTGGCGTCCTTCCTGGCGAGCAGCAGGTTCTCGCGCAGCGAGCTGTCGAAGAGGTGCGCGTCCTGCGCGCACAGCCCGACGAGGCGCCGTACGTCGTCCCCGTCCAGCGCGTACGCGTCCACCCCGCCCAGCGTGTACGAGCCGTTCCCCGCGTCCAGGAACCGCAGCAGCACCTGCGCGAGGGTCGTCTTGCCGGACCCGGACGGGCCCACGACGGCGATCCGGCGGCCTTCCGTGACGGTGAGGTCGAGCGCGGCGAGGGCGTCCCGGTCCTGTCCGGCGTAGCGCGCGGACAGAGCCTTCAGGACCACCGGGAACGGGGAGACGGGCGCCTCGCCCGGCTGCTCCGGTTCCCGTACGGGTTCCGGGGCGTCCAGCACCTCGTACACCCGCTCCGCGCTCTTGCGCACCCGCTGGCGGTACTGGACGGCGAGCGGGAGGCCGAGGACGGCCTCGAAGGCGGCCAGCGGGGTGAGCACGACGACGGCCATGGCCACGCCGCTCAGCCGCCCGTCGGCGACCGCCCGGGCGCCCACGAGGGCCGTGGCGGCGACGGTGAGGCCGGAGAAGAGCGCGGTGAGCCCGTCACCGAGAGCGGTGGCGGTGGCGGCGCGCGAGGCGATCCGCGCCAGCACTCCGTCGGCCTCGCGGGCCTCGGCGGTACGGGCCGGCAGGGCGCCGGCGACGGCCAGTTCGGCGGTCCCGGTCAGCAGGTCGGTCACCCGCGTGGCCAGTACACCGCGTGCCGGTGCCAGCCGCCGTTCCGCGCGCCGGGCCACCGCGCCGGTGACCAGCGGCACCCCGGCCCCGGCCGCCAGCAGGCCTACGGCGAGCACCGCGGCGGCCTCGGGCAGCAGCCAGGCGGTGAAGCCGACGGTCGCGGCGGACACGGTGAGCGCCGCGCCCGCGGGCAGCAGCCAGCGCAGCCAGTAGTCCTGGAGCGTGTCGACATCGGCGACGAGCCGCGAGAGCAGGTCACCCCGGCGGGTCTGCCGTAGCCCGGCGGGCGCCAGCCGCTCCAGGCGCCGGTACACGGCGACCCGGGTGTCGGCCAACATCCGCAGCACGGCGTCGTGCGAGACGAGGCGTTCGGCGTACCGGAAGACGGCCCGTCCGATCCCGAAGGCCCGGGTCGCCGTCACGGCCACCATCAGATAGAGCACGGGCGGCTGCTGCGAGGCCCGCGAGATCAGCCACCCGGAGGTCGCCATGAGCCCGACGGCACTGCCGAGCGCGAGGCTGCCGAGCAGCAGGGCGAGCGCCAGTCGGCCGCGCCGGGGGCCGGACATGGCACGGAC
>JABFXD010001054.1 GCA_013361925.1 Streptomyces sp.
CGTTCGGCGGCCGTGGTCAGTGCCGCCGTCGCGGCGGGCGACAGCGGTCCGGGCGGCTCGGCGTCGATCCCCAACGCCCGGGCGTCGGTGGCGAAGGCGACCGCCGCGGCGCGAAAGCCGGGGCAGTGCGTGATGCTGCCCCGCACGCCGTCGGGCCAGGTCGGCGCGCCGTCCGGCCCGCGCAGCAGCGGACCGGACGACGGCACCCCGAGGGCGGTGAGGGCCTGCCGGGCGCAGACCCGCCCGGTGGCGAACTCACGCCGGCGCCGCTCCACCGCCGCCGGGGCGAGCAGCTGACGCTCCTCGTCGTACAACGCCGTGACCGGCACGTCGACGTACATCTCGACGACACAGGCCCAGCGGGGAAGCAGCTCTCCCAGCACCGGCGGCCCGGCCGTCACGCGTGGCACGTCGGCAGTCTGCCGTCGTTGAACTCGACCATCTCGCCGAAGACGCGCACCACGTCCAGGGGTTCGCCCTCCGGGCCGCCGGCCGCCTCCGCGTAGGCGCGGTGCAGGTTTCCCACCAGGCGTTCGGGGTCCGTCCAGTCCTGGAACGGGTGGGTGCCGAGCTGGCGTGCCGCCTCCAGCGGTGCGAGGCCCGCCGCCCGCGCGTCCTCGGCGGTCCGCAGCAGCCAGCGCAGATACCGTTCCGTCTCGTCGATCGCCTCGGGCCCGGCGAGCGGCCCGTGGCCGCCGACCACGACGCGCGGGGCCAGCGCGCGCAGCTCGGCGAGAGCCCGCAGGGAACCGCGCACGGACCCCATGAGGAGGAACGGCGTGCACCCGGGCAGGACGACGTCCCCCGCGAACAGCACCCGGTCGGCGGGGAGCCACACGACCGTGTCCCCGGTGGTGTGCGCCGGTCCGGGGTGCAGCAGCTGGACCGTACGCCCGCCCACGTGCAGTTCCATACGGCGGTCGTACGTCGTGTCCGGCAGCCTGAGCTCGATCGTGCCCCACTCCACCCCCGGCCACAGACCGGTGAGCCCGAGGCCCGCCGCCGCCATCTCCTGCCGGGCCCGCTCATGCGCCACGATCACCGTGTCGGGGCCGCCGACCAGCGCGTTGCCGAAGGTGTGGTCCCCGTGGAAGTGCGTGTTGACCAGCACCCGGGGTGCCGCCCCGCCGAGCCGGCGCACCGCTTCGCCGAACCGGCGGGCCCGTGCCTCGGTCGCGACGGTGTCCACGACGACCGGCGCCCGGCCCTCGTCGAGCAGCACGCCCGCGTTGTTGACGCACCAGCCCCCGGTCTCCTGCACATACGCATGGACCCCGTCCGCGATCTCCTCCAGGACCACGGACGCGGACGCCGCCGTACGGGACGCGCTCACCGCCGCGCCTCCGCCGTCAGATACGTCCCGCAACTCTCCAGGGTGCGGCGGCTGTTGCCGGCCAGCAGCGCCGCCGCCCGGTCCCGGGCCCCGGCGAGCGTGGTGCCGGCGCCGAAGACGGTGTCGAGGGCGTCCGGGTCGAGGGCGGCCTGATGGACGCTCACCACCCGGGTGGCGTCCCCCGACCCCGCCTCCGCCAGCAGCCAGGCGCCGCTGTGCCCCAGCAGCCCGCGCGGCACGGTCGTCTGCTTGTAGACGAGCCGTTCGCCGGGAAAGCAGAGCCGCACCGACTGGGTGCCGTGCACGGAGCCGTCGGCGCCGCGGGTCCGCATGTCGAGCGTCTGCACCCGGGCACCGCCGACCAGCGCCGTCTCGTCCTCCTGGAGGTCGAGCTCGGCGACGTGCGGGACCCGCTGCGGCCACAGGTCGGCCCGGTACAGGAAGTCGTACACCGCGGCCGGCGGTCCGGGTACGACGTACTCGTCGCGGACGGTGAACAGCAGCTCCTCCGGGCCCGCGTCCCGCCCCGCCCAGCGGGCCACGGCCGCGACCTCGGCCTCGCTGTTGCGGCCCAGCGCCTCGGCGACCGTCGTCCGCGCGCTCTCCGCCCCGGGCTCCAGGATCCACTCGTGTCCGAGGACCAGCTCCGTGCGCCCGGCACGCTCCTCGAACCGCCAGTGCCCGCTCATCCACTCCAGCGGCGGTCCCGGCGCCTCCTGCCGGAAGTCGATCCGCAGCCGCTCCTCGTCCAGCTTGCGCAGGGACGTCCAGGTACGGATCTCGGAACCGGCGACGGCCCACAGCCGGATCCGCTCCGAGTCACGGTCGCTCTCCAGCACCTCGGCCGCCAGACACGGCGGGAAGAGCACCGGCCAGCGGGTCACGTCGGCGATCAGCCCGTAGCCGCGCCGGGCCGACCCGGCGTACCGGGCCGTGTGCTCAGCAGCCGTCGTGGCAACGGGCGTTGTGGTGGTCGATTCGATCGGCACGGCCGACCCCTCCCCGTGTCAGTAGTTTCCGAGCCCGCCGCAGACGTTGAGCGCCTGCGCGGTGATGGCGGCCGCCTCGTCGCCCACGAGGAAGCCGACGAACGCGGCCACCTCCTCGGGCTCCGTGTAGCGGCCGATCGGGATCTTCGCCTGGAACCGCTCCAGGACCGTCTGCTCGTCGGTCTCCCACAGACCGGCGTAGCCCTTGCGCACCTCCGCCGCCATCTCCGTCTCCACATAGCCGGGGCAGACGGCGTTCACGGTGATGCCGGTCTTGGCCAGTTCGAGGCCGAGGGCCTTGGTGAACCCGACCACCCCGTGCTTGGAGGCGGAGTACGGGGCGCCGAGGACGACGCCCTGCTTGCCGCCGGTCGAGGCGATGCTGATGACGCGTCCGCTGTCCAGGCCGGTCATGCCGCCCGTGGTCAGCACCTCGCGGGTGACCAGGAAGACGCTCTTCAGATTGGTGGCGATCACGTCGTCCCAGAGGTCCTCGGACAACTGGGCCGTCGGCCCGCCACCGCTGCGGCCGGCGTTGTTGACCAGGACCCGCACCGGACCGAAGCGGTCCACGGCGGCCCCGACCCAGGCGCGCACCTGCGCCGCGTCGGTCACGTCGCAGGCGGCACCCGCGGCCGTGTGACCGAGGTCGGTGAGGCGCTTGACCTCCGCGGCGACGGCATCCGCGTCGCGCGCGCACAGGAACACCGGGTGCCCCCGGCGGGCGAGGGTCAGCGCCACGGAGCGGCCGATGCCCCGGGTCGCACCGGTGACCAGCGCGGGGCCGGGCTCAGCGGCCCGCGTGCCGGTCATGACGGCGTCCCCTGGGCCGCGGTCGCCAGGGTCCGGTTGACCAGCAGCAGAAACGCCCGCGGGGTCACGGCCTCGGCCACGTCCTCGTCGCGCAGCTCGACGCCGTAGCGCTGCCCGACCGCCGCGGCGGTCTCCAGGATCGCGAGCGAGTCGTAGCC
>JABFXD010000072.1 GCA_013361925.1 Streptomyces sp.
TAGTCCAGGTCGAACAGCAGGCGGGGCAGCACCGCGTCCGTTCGCTCCACGAAGAGCCCGTGGATCGTGACGTCGTGCCACCCCATCCGCTCGAAGTCCGCGTCGCTCCAGACGCCCTTCTCCAGCCCCGACTCCGCATGCGCTTCCACGTCCGCATCCAACCAGGTCGTTACTCGTTCGGGTGGGCCGGGTGCGAGTCGTCGCCGCACGGCACGCGCGCGCTGGTAGCGGTGGTGCATGCTGCTCTCCCCCCACGCCAGGACGCCCCGTCGGCTGAAGGCGGCCGCGCTGCTCGCCTCCGCCGTCTCCGTCTGCCTCGTCGCCGCGAGCGCCCCCGCCGCCCCGCTGGGGGTCGGCGACCGCCTCTTCCCGCACCTCGGCAACCCCGGATACGACGTGGCGTCGTACGACCTCTCCTTCACCTATCCCGGCTCCAACAGTGAGCCGCTCCAGGCCGTCACGACCATCGACGCCTGGACGACCACCTCTCTCGACCGCATCAACCTCGACTTCGCGCACGGCAAGGTCGAGTCGGTGGAGGTCGACGGGAAGCCCGCCACCTTCGCCGGCGCCGACGAGGACCTGGTGGTCACGCCCGAGGACGAGCTGCCCCGCGGCAGCTGGATGCGGATCACCGTGAAGCACACCAGCGACCCCGTGTCGTCCGACGACCGCGACGGCGGCTGGGTGCGGACCACGGACGGGCTCGCCATGGCCAACCAGGCCGACGCCGCCCACCTGGTCTTCCCCTGCAACGACCACCCCTCCGACAAGGCGATGTTCACCATCCGGATCACCGCGCCCGACGGCTACACCGCCGTCGCCAACGGCCTGCCGACCGGCGTGGACCGGGCCGCCGGGGCGACCACCTGGACGTACCGCACGCAGCACCCCATGGCCACCGAACTCGCCCAGGTGTCCATCGGCCGCTCCACGGTGCTGCACCGCACGGGCCCGCACGGACTGCCGCTCCGTGACGTCGTGCCCACCAAGCACCGCGAGGCGCTCGAACCGTGGCTGGAGAAGACCCCGGACCAGATCGCCTGGATGGAGAGCAAGGTCGGCCGCTTCCCCTTCGAGACGTACGGCCTGCTCATGGCCGACGCCGACACCGGCTTCGAACTCGAGACGCAGACACTCTCCCTCTTCGAGAGAGAGCTCTTCACCGAGCCCGCGTACCCCAAGTGGTACGTCGAGTCGATCATGGTGCATGAGCTGGCCCACCAGTGGTTCGGCGACAGCGTCGCCCCGGCCGCGTGGTCCGACCTCTGGCTCAACGAGGGGCACGCCACCTGGTACGAGGCCCTGTACGCCGAGGAGAAGGCCGGCAAGACCATGGAGGCACGGATGAAGGCGGCGTACGGCGCCTCCGACCGCTGGCGCGCGGCCGGCGGACCGCCCGCCGCGCCCAAGGCACCCGACCCCGGCCAGAAGATCAGCATCTTCCGGCCGAACGTCTACGACGGCGCCGCGCTCGCCCTCTACGCCCTGCGCCAGGAGATCGGCCGCGAGACCTTCGAGCGTCTGGAACGGGTCTGGGTGAGCCGGCACGCCGACGGCACGGCCACGACGGAGGATTTCGTGCGCCTGGCCTCGCAACTGTCCGGACGCGATCTCGGCGGCTTCTTCCAGGAGTGGCTGTACGGCGAGAAGACCCCCCCGATGCCGGGGCACCCCGAGTGGAAGTCCGTCGCACCGGGCAAATAAGGCGATGACGAGACGCCTCGTCCCGTGCGACCATCTTCCGGTCGGCGCGGCACGGGACACGGGAATCTCCCGGGGTACTCGTGCGTTGTGACGGGTGACGCAGTCACCACCGCCGAATCGGCATCCCCAACGACGTAAGGACCCAATGACCTCCTCTTCATCCCCTTCCCAGGACACACAGCGCTTCGCGCACACATACCCCGACGGTCTTCGGGCCGATGCCCTGATGGAAGAGGACGTCGCCTGGAGCCACGAGATCGACGGAGAGCGGGACGGCGACCAGTTCGACCGCTCCGAGCGCGCGGCTCTGCGCCGCGTGGCGGGCCTCTCCACCGAGCTCGAGGACGTCACCGAGGTCGAGTACCGCCAGCTCCGCCTGGAGCGGGTCGTGCTCGTCGGCGTCTGGACCACGGGGACCGCGCAGGACGCGGACAACTCCCTCGCGGAGCTCGCCGCCCTCGCGGAGACCGCGGGCGCACTGGTGCTCGACGGCGTCATCCAGCGCCGCGACAAGCCCGACGCGGCCACCTTCATCGGTTCCGGCAAGGCCCTGGAGCTCCGCGACATCGTCGTGGAGTCCGGCGCCGACACCGTCATCTGTGACGGTGAGCTCAGCCCGGGCCAGCTCATCGCCCTCGAAGACGTCGTCAAGGTCAAGGTCATCGACCGTACGGCCCTGATCCTCGACATCTTCGCCCAGCACGCCAAGTCCCGAGAGGGCAAGGCGCAGGTCGCGCTCGCGCAGATGCAGTACATGCTGCCGAGGCTCCGCGGCTGGGGTCAGTCGCTGTCCCGTCAGATGGGCGGCGGCAAGGGCGGCGGACTCGCCACCCGTGGTCCCGGTGAGACCAAGATCGAGACGGACCGGCGTCGGATCCGCGAGAAGATGGCGAAGATGCGCCGGGAGATCGCGGAGATGAAGACCGGCCGCGAGATCAAGCGCCAGGAGCGCAAGCGCAACAAGGTGCCGTCCGTCGCCATCGCGGGCTACACCAACGCCGGAAAGTCCTCGCTGCTCAACCGTCTGACCGGTGCCGGCGTCCTGGTCGAGAACGCCCTGTTCGCGACCCTGGACCCGACCGTCCGACGGGCCGAGACGCCCAGCGGGCGCCTGTACACGCTGGCGGACACCGTCGGCTTCGTACGGCATCTGCCGCACCACCTGGTCGAGGCGTTCCGCTCCACCATGGAGGAGGTCGGCGAGTCCGACCTGATCCTGCACGTGGTGGACGGCTCGCATCCGAACCCGGAGGAGCAGCTGGCCGCCGTGCGCGAGGTGATCACGGACGTCGGCGCCACCGGCGTACCCGAGATCGTCGTGATCAACAAGGCCGACGCGGCGGACCCGCTGACGCTCCAGCGGCTGATGCGCATCGAGAAGCGTTCCATCGCGGTCTCGGCCCGTACCGGCCGGGGCATCCAGGAACTGCTCGCGCTCATCGACAACGAGTTGCCGCGGCCCTCGGTCGAGATCGAGGCACTCGTGCCGTACACGCTCGGCAAGCTGGTCGCGCGTGCCCACTCCGAGGGCGAGGTGATCTCCGAGGAGCACACCCCGGAGGGCACCCTGCTCAAGGTGCGGGTG
>JABFXD010000802.1 GCA_013361925.1 Streptomyces sp.
CGCGCGTCGCCCTTCATCTGTTCGGCGCGGCCCTTGGTGGTCATCCGCTCGTTGCCTACCGCGCGGCCCATGGCCTCCTTGGCCTTGCCCTTGGCCTGTTCCTTCTTGGCCTTGGCCTTCTGGTCCTTCGCCACGTCACTCACTCCCGACTGCGTTGGTTCCCGGCTGCCGGGTGAACCGTGGCCCGGCGCCTCAAACACCCGGTTCCAGAAACTCCAGGCGGTTGCCGACGGGGTCGTACGAGTAGAAGCGGCGGTGTCCGGGCAGATCGGTGTCCCAGGTGACGGTGGCGCCGCGGGCCTCCAGGCGGGCGGCGTACGTCTCGATGCCGGTGACCCGCAGCCCCGGGTGGGCTTTCAGGGCGGGCCGGAAGGCGGCCTCGACACCTAGGTGGAGCTGGACGATCCCGGCCTGGAACCAGCAGCCGCCGCGGGCCGCGAGCGCGGGCGGTTTGGGGATCTCGGTCATGCCGAGGACGCCGGCGTAGTAGGCGCGCAACCGGTCCTCGGAGCCCGGCGGGGCGGCGAGCTGGACATGGTCGACGGCGATGATCACGCGTTACGCCTCCTTGCGGGCGACCGCGAAGATGCGGCGGAACGGGAACGGCGTGCCGTGCGGCCTCGTCGGATAGGCCTCGCGCAGGGCGGTGCGATAGGCGGCCAGGAACTTCTCGCGGGCGGCCGGGTCGTCGGCGAGGGCGGTGAGGACGGGCCGCAGTCCCGTGCCCTTGACCCAGTCGAGGACCGGGTCCTCGCCGGTGAGGAGATGGACGTACGTCGTCTCCCAGACGTCGGCGGTGCAGCCGAGGGCGGTGAGGTGGTCCAGGTAGGCCTCGGGGGTGTGGACGGCGTCGTCGTGGCGCAGGGCGACGGGGAGGCCGAAGGACGCGGCGAGTTCGCGCATCAGCCGGTGGCTGGGGGCGTCGAAGTTGCCGGGGACCTGGAAGGCGAGGGTGCCGCCCGGCGCGAGGGCCCCGATCCAGTCCGCGAAGCGCTCCATGTGCCCGGGGACCCACTGGAGTGTGGCGTTGCTGATGATGAGGTCGTACGGCCCGGTGGGCGTCCAGGTCCGTACGTCCGCGGGGGCGAAGTCGAGGCTGCCGCCGCCGGCGGTGGGGCCGGCGTGCTCGGCGTGGGCCTTGTCGAGCATCTCGGGCGAGTTGTCGTAGCCGGTGATCCGGGCGGTGGGCCAGCGGTCGGCGAGGAGGGCGGTGACGTTGCCGGGACCGCAGCCGAGGTCGGCGATGGAGGCCGGGGCCGTCGGCAGGTCCGGTACGCGGGCGAGGAGGTCGAGGAAGGGGCGGGCGCGGTGGTCGGCGTGGCGCAGGTACTGGGCCGGGTCCCAAGTCGTCATGAGATCCACTGTCCTCCCCGAATTCTCTCGACGTCAAGAGACTCGACATCAAGAGACTTCACATCGACACAACCACTACACTGATCGTCATGGAGGACGAGGTCGATCGGCTGGTCGCTGCGTGGCGCCGGGAGCGCCCGGACCTCGACGTGGAACCGCTCGAGGTGCTCAGCCGGGTGAGCAGACTGGCCCGGCACCTGGATCGCGCACGCCGTCTTGCCTTCTCCGAGCACAGCCTGGAGCCCTGGGAGTTCGACGTCCTGACCGCGCTCAGGCGCGCGGGAACGCCGTACCAGCTCTCCCCCGGACAGCTCCTGACCCAGACCCTGGTCACCTCGGGCACGATGACGAACCGCATCGACCGGCTGACGAAGAAGGGCCTGGTGGAGCGTCTGCCGGACCCCTCGGACCGCCGGGGCGTCCTGGTCCGGCTGACGGACGAGGGCCGGGACCGCGCGGACCAGGCCCTGGCCGGTCTCCTCGACCAGGAGCGGGCGATCCTCGCGGAGCTCTCCCGGGCCCAGCGGGGCGAACTGGCGGGGCTGCTGCGCCAGTTGACCGCCCCGTTCGACAACATCCCCGGCTGAGGGACCGCCCGGCTCAGGCGGTGTGCGTCTCCTCCGCCCGGATGCGCCCGGCCGGCTCCAGGTCCACGGGTCCGACCCCGGCCCGGCGGGCCAGCGCGACGGCCGCGAGCGTGGAGTGCACGCCCAGCTTGCCGAGGACGTTCTGCATATGGGTGCGCACGGTGTGCGGGGAGAGGAACAGCCGCTCGGCGACCGCCTTTCTGCCGAGCCCGGCGACCATGCACCGCAGCACCTCCCGCTCCCGCGGCGTGAGCGACTCCACCAGCCGCTCGCTCTCGGTGCGGTGCTTGCGCGCGGCGGTCAGCTCCCGCAGCACCCCGGTGAGCAGGGCGGGCGGCAGATGGGTCTCGTCGCGCAGGACCCCTCGTATGACGGTCAACAGGCGGGACAAGGAACAGTCCTTGGCCACCCAGCCGGACGCACCGGCCTGAAGGGCGAGCGCGGCGCGCCGCGGATCGTCCTTCTCGGCGAGTACGACGATCCGGACGCCGGGCTGTGCGGAACGCACCCCGGCCACCAGTGAGATGCCGTCGACGAGCCCGTCCTCGCCCGCCTCCTGGACGGGCACGGCGGGCCGGATGCCCTGGACGTTGCCGCCCAGGTCGGCGTCGACGAGCAGGACGTCGTACCGCCGGCCCTCGGCCGCCGCGCGCTCCAGACTGCGGAGCGCTGCGGGACCGCTGCCGGCCGCGGAGACGTCGACGTCGGGCTCGGCCGCCAGGGCGGCGGCGAGCGACTCGGCGAAGATGCGATGGTCGTCGACGACCAGGACTCGGATGCGAACCACGAAACCCCCTTCCCCAAGCTCCTGAAGAGCAGGGGATACCCCATCGTCGGGAGACGGAAGACCAGGCGCAGGTACGACGCCCGAAGCGCGATGGCGCTGCGCACGGCCGCCGCCGTGCACCAACTGCTACCCCCACTTCGGGTGCCGTACCCGACTGTCTCGCCCCCTGATCAGCACCGGCCCCCACCGGTGCTGTTCATCAGGGTACGGCCGGGGGGCAGGAGCGGAAGGTAATTTGCAGAACTGGCTGTCCAGCGCGTTTATGGTGAGCCGCATGTTTCGTATGGAGACAGAAGTCGACAAGGACCGGCGCGATCTGCTGCGAATCCGACTGCGGGACACCAACACCGCGGCCTCCCCCGTCCTGCGCGCCCTGCGCGGCACCCCGGACGAACGGGAACGTCCGCTCCACGTCTGGGTACTGGACGAGGCGGGTGATCTCGCCGGCGGTCTGGTCGGCCACACCTGGGCTTCCTGGCTCCACGTCACCTACCTGTGGGTCGACGAACGCCACCGCGGCGCGAGCCTGGGTTCGCGGTTGCTCACGGAGGCGGAGCGGATCGC
>JABFXD010000471.1 GCA_013361925.1 Streptomyces sp.
GAGCCGCGCGACGAGGAGTCGACCCATGGACATCGCCCGCGCACCGGACAGCGAGACCGGTGAGACGAGCGACGCCCCCGGTGGGACTGCTGTCGCGCCGGGTGGGACCGCTGTAGCGCGGGGTGGGACCGGTGTCGCGCCCGGTGGGACGAGCGAGGCGTTCGCTCCTCCCGCTCCGCCCCCAGGCGCAGAACCCGCCGCACCGTCCCTCGGCCGGAAGGTCCGTTCGGCGGCCCGCTGGAGTCTGATCAACACCGTCGTCCTGCGTCTGGGCAACTTCGCCACCGGCATCGTGCTGGCCCGCTTCGCCCTGGGCCCCGCGGAGTGGGGCGTGTACGGCATCGCCCAGACCGTGCTGCTGGTGCTGCTGTCCGCGAACGAACTGGGCGTGGGCCTGGCCATCGTGCGCTGGGAGGGGGACGCACGCCGGTTCGCGCCGACCGTGCTGACCCTGAGCACCCTCTCCAGCGGTCTGCTGTACGTGGCGCTGTTCGTGTCCGCGCCGACGGTGGCCGGTCTGCTCGACTCGCCGGACGCCGCGGGCGTGCTGCGGGTGATGTGCCTGTGTGTGCTGATCGACGGGGTGGCCCAGGTCCCCGGCGGTTTCCTCACCCGTGAGTTCGCGCAGGGCAAGCGGATGGCCATCGACGGCCTCAACTTCGTCGTCGCCACCGGCGTGACCCTGGTGCTGGCCTTCGCGGACTGGGGCGCGATGAGCTTCGCCGTGGGGGCCGTCGCCGGGAACGTGGTGACGCTGATCGGCTGTGCGCTGGCCGCGCCGGGCACCCTGAAGTACGGCTGGAACCCCGAACAGGCCCGGGCGCTCCTGCGGTTCGGGCTGCCGCTCGCCGGGGCGAGCATGCTGGCCCTCGCGGTGGTCAACGTCGACACCATGGTGGTCGGCGCGACGCTGGGCAACATCTCCCTCGGGTTCTACGTCCTCGCCTTCAACATCTCCGGCTGGCCCGTGCGGATCATCTCCGAGGCCGCCCGCCGGGTCTCCTTCGCCGGCTTCTCCCGCCTGGCCGACACACCGCAGGCCCTCGCCCAGGGCTTCAGCCGAG
The DNA here is from genome assembly GCA_013361925.1 of Streptomyces sp. Classification (GTDB taxonomy): domain Bacteria; phylum Actinomycetota; class Actinomycetes; order Streptomycetales; family Streptomycetaceae; genus Streptomyces. Next base: position 1,065 of record JABFXD010000471.1, read on the forward strand.
CCCTCGGCGTCCTGATGACCGGCACCGTCCCCCTGTGCGTCCTGCTGGCCGGCCTCGCGGAACCCGTGATCCGGCTGATCTACGGCGACCAGTGGGCGCCCGCGGCCAGTGCGCTGCCGTGGCTGATGGCCCTCGGGCTCATCCGGATCGGCAGTGAACTCGCCTACGACTGTCTGGTCGCGGTCGGCCAGCGCCGCTCGCTCTTCCTGGTCCAGGGCCTGTGGCTGATCGCCCTGATCCCCGTACTGCTGGTCGCCGCCCGTCTCAACGGCACCGCCGGGGTCGCCCAGGGCCATGTCCTGGTCGCCGGCGGCCTGGTGGTGCCGGTGTTCCTGATCGCCCTCCGCCGGGGCGGCATCGGCGTCGGCCTGATCGCCCGGGCCTGCGCCTGGCCCTTCCTCGGCGGGGCCGTGATGGCCGCGGTCGTCCTCGGCCTGGAGCCCCGGTTCGGAGACAGCCGGCTCGCCCTGCTCGCCATCGGCACGATCGCCCTGGCCGGCTACACGGTGTGCGTCCTGCCCAGCCGCGGCTTCCTGCGCGGCGTCGACCCCGGCGACCGGGCCCACCGCGGCCGGCACCGGGCGACCGCACCGGTCCGGTCTCCCCAACAGGACTTGAGGTGACCCGGATGTCACGGCCCACCAGCCGACGCTCACTCCAGGGGCTGCTGCTCGCGGCCTTACTGACGGTCGCGACCGCGGCCTGCTCGGGATCGGACGGGTCCGCGTCGGCGGGCTGCCCGAAAGACACACCGTCCTGCCGTACGAGCGCGTCCTCGACGGCGTCGAGCGCCACGCCGTCGGCCGAGATCGGCGACCCGACCGGCACCCCCGCCGCCTCGTCGCCCCCGCCGTCCTCCGCGTCCGCCTCCGCCGCCGCGAAGCCCTCGGCGAAGGAGTCCGGGACCGGCACGCCCGCGGCCCGGACCGGCTGCGCCTCCCCCGGAGCCTGCGGCTTCCCCGACGCCCGCACCACCGGACCCCGCACCCGCCTCACCCCCAAGAAGACCGGCTACAAGACCATCCGCACCGACGGCACGGTCATCCGGGGGCAGGACATCACCGGCGCGCTCGACATCTACGCCAACAACGTCACCATCATCGACACCAAGATCACCTCGGACAGCTGGTGGGGCGTCAACCTGCGCCCCGGCTTCAGCGGACTGCGGGTCCTGCACTCCACCATCACCGCCGTTCCCGGCACCGGCCCGGACAACGGGGGCGTGGACTACGCCGTGTCGAACATGGGCGGCAGCTCCGTCGAGGTCGGCTGGTGCGACATCTCGGTGTTCGGGGACGCCCTGTCCATGGGGCAGGGCAACATCCACGACAACTACGTCCACGACATCGAGCCGTTCGTGAACCTCGGCGGCGAGTGGCAGCACACCAACGCGGTGATCAGCGGCGGCGGCAACACCGGCCACCTCCTCATCCGCCACAACACCCTGCTCAACGAGACCAGCCTCAAGCAGGGCGCCTCCGGCAGCATCGGCCTGTTCGCGGACGTCGGCGTGGTCCGCAACGTCACCGTCGACGACAACTGGATCGCCGGCGGTGCCTACGCCCTCTACGGCGGTTCCACGGGCGCCACCGGGATCAGGGTCACCGACAACATCTTCTCGACCGAGTTCCATCCCGCGTCGGGCGGGTACGGCGTGGTCGCGCACTGGAACGAGAAGGGCGCCGGGAACGTGTGGCGCAACAACCGGCTCTCCGACGGCCGCCTCGTCACCCCGGAGCCTGCCTCGTGAGCCGCGTCGTCCGGATTCCGTGGACGCTGCTCAAGGCGGTGTTCGGCTGGCTGGTGCTGTTCGAGGCCAGGAACAAGGTCCTGCTCGCGCCTTCCGCGGTGCGGTTGCGCGGGGTCGAGAACGCCGAGGTCCGGCGGCTGGCCGCCACCTTCCCGTCACCGCCGTCGGCGCGGGTGGCGACGGTGATCGCCACCCACCGACGCCCGGAGGCACTGCTCGCCGCGGTGCGTTCGGCGCTGGGGCAGACCGTGCGCGACCAGGTCGTGATCGTGGTCGACGACGGCGCCGGACTGCCCGAACTCCCGGACGACCCACGGCTGTTCGCCGTCTCCCTGTCCCGCAACACGGGCGTGGCCGGCGTCGTGCGCAACGTCGGCATCCGCCTCACGCGTTCGCGGTACGTCGCGTTCCTGGACGACGACAACCTGTGGGAACCCGACCATCTGGAACGGGCGTTGGCGGTCCTGGACGCC
>JABFXD010000876.1 GCA_013361925.1 Streptomyces sp.
CCGGGCCCCGGCACATGGACGCCGACGAGCAGCGCGCCCACCTTCTCCGCGTCCACCGCCTCCACACCGAGCGTCGCGGCGATCCGGGTCGAGGAGGACGGGGCGGGCGACGGGGACGGGGCGGGGGCCCGGTGGACCGGGGCGGCCGGGCCGGATGGGCCGGGTGGGGCCGACCCGCTCAACTCCCGCTGCATCTCCGCGAGTTTGCTCATGCCGATCACCGTGGCGCCCACGGTGCCGAGGCCGACCCCGGACAGCACCAGGACCGTTCCGACGAACAGCGCGAGCAGCAGGGTCCGCAGCCGTCGGCCGCGCCTGCGGGCGGCGTGCGGGCGCCGGGCGGGGCCGGGCCTGGAGCCGCCGCCGGACTCCTGGCCGGGCATCGGCTTGGGGCGCAACGCGGTCTGTTCCATGGCTCGCCTCCGGCGGACGCGGGTCGCCTCCGGCGGATACGGAGCGGTCCCGGCTGGTGCTCTACCCGTCACACCGGCGCCCGACGTGCCACGAACGAGTGAGACTGACCGGCGGTCAACAGAGGGAAGCCATAGGCGTCGTGGGCATGGGCGGTACGGGTCCACTCACCCCGTCAGCACGTCCACCAGCCGCGCCGCGGCGCCCCGCGGTGCCCCCGTGTGGACCAGTTCCGTCCGGTGGACGACCCGGGGCGCGGTGAGCGGGACGGCGGTCGTGTTCGGGACGCCGGTGGCCACCGAGCGGGGCAGCAGCGTCAGGCCTCGGCCCGCCGCGGCGAGGGACGTGAGGGTGTGGAGGTCGGTGCCGTCGTAGCGCAGGGCGGTGCGGAAGCCCTGGCCGCCGTTGGCCGCGCGGAGGTGGGCCAGCGGGAGGCCCGCGTCCGGGGCGTCCAGCCAGCGGGCGTCGGCCAGGTCGCCGAGACGCAGTCCGGAGCGCCGGGACAGTGGGTGGTCGGCGGGCAGGAGGACGCAGACCGGTTCCTCGCCCGCGCCGCGTGTGGTCAGTGGTGCGACGTCGGGCAGCCGCAGCGGGTCGCTGGGGGCGGCGAGGCCGTCGACGAGGCCGAGGTCGGCGGTGCCGGTCGCGACGGCAGCGGCGATGGCGTCGCGGGCGAGCACCCGAAGGGTCACCCCGGCCGCCGGGAGCGCGGCGAGGACCCGGGCGGCGAGCGCGGTCGGCGCGGCGGCGAGCGTGAGTCCGTGTTCGGGCGCGGACGCCATGCGGACGACGTCCGCGCGGGCCGCGTCCAGCCGTAGCAGCAGCGGGCCCGCGTGCTCCAGGAGCCGCTCTCCGGCCGCCGTGGGCGCGACGGGGCGGCGGGTCAGCAGCGGTGCGCCCAGGTCCAGTTCGAGGGCCTGGATGTGCTGGGACACCGCGGACTGGGTGTAGCCCAGCTCCCGCGCGGCCTCGGAGAAGGAGGCGAGCCGGGCGACGGTGACATAGGTGCGCAGGAGGTGCGGGTCCATGCCGACAGCGTCTCATCGGCAGCGCGGCTCATCAGCATCGCTTATCGAGCATCCAGAAATCATCGTTGGACGCGATATCGGGGGCGCGCCCAGGATGAGGGCATGACGAACGCAGCTGACCGCACCGCGCGGATCGCCCTGGTCGGCGACCGCTCCCCCGACGTCGCCTCCCACGCCCGTGTCCCGCTTCTTCTCGACTCCCTCGCCGAGCGCGACCGGCTCGTCCTGGACGCCTACTGGATCCCCTCCGAGGAGGCCGCGGCCGAGGACGCCGTGTCCGGGTTCGACGCGGTGTGGGTGCTGCCGGGCAGCCCCTACCGCAGCGAGGAGGGGGTGCTCGCGGCGATCCGCACCGCGCGCGTGGCGGGCATTCCGTTCCTGGGCACGTGCGGCGGGTTCCAGCACGCGCTCCTGGAGTACGCCCGCGACGTGTGCGGCCTCGCGCGCGTGGCGCACGCCGAGAACGACCCCGACGCGGACGACTTCCTCATCGAGCCGCTGGCCTGTTCGCTGGTAGGCCACGAGGGCGTGGTCACGATCGAGCCGGGCTCGCTCGCCCAGTCCGTGATCGGATCGGAGCGCACGGTCGAGCGCTACTTCTGCGCGTACGGCCCCTCCCGCCACCTCGACACCCTGCGCGCGCACGGTCTGCGCTTCTCCGGGTACGACGAGGACGGCCACGTCCGGGTCGTCGAACTGCCGGGCCACCCGTTCTTCCTGGCCTCGCTGTTCCAGCCCGAGCTGTCCGGCGACGGCTCGCGCCCGCACCCGATGGTCCGGGCGCTGGCGCGGGCCGCCGTGGCACACGCGGCGCGGCGGGAGCCTCAGCCCGCCGGGTGACCTCCGTGGTGGCCGCCGCCGTGGTCGAACTTCAGCGCCTCGGCGGGCATCACCACGAAGGGCCGCATCATGCCCATGTCCTCGTGCTCCAGGAAGTGGCAGTGGTACATGAACCGGCCGTAGGCGCCGTCGAACCTGCCCATGATCCGCAGCATCTGGCCGCCGGGCACCCGGTAGACGTCCTTGTGGCCGCGCTCGTTGGGCGCCAGCGGGATCGCGGTGCCCGGGTCGAAGGCGATCGGCGTACTCGTGCCGCCGACCGCCTGGTCGAAGCCGGTCACGACGTACGGGTCGCGCCCGAGCGCCTGGAAGTCGGCCAGGTGGATGTGCATCGGGTGGGTGATCGGCGCGAGGTTGAGGAAGCTCCACTGTTCGTGGCTGCCCTCGGCGATGGTGAAGCCCAGGCCGTCGTTGAAGGTCCGTGCCGTGCGCCGGTAGGTCCTGGTGGTGCCGTCAGGACCGGTGACCTGGATGATCCCCTCGGCCGGGAACACGATGCCGCTCGGGTCCTCGACCTCGGCCATCTCCCAGATCTCGGGGTGCCCGCCGCCGCCCTTGGTGCCGGGCGGGGTGAGCACGATCAGCCGGTGGCCGTGCGCCACGTCGTGGGTGATCCTGCGGAAGGAGCCGGAGAGCACCTCGGGCAGTTCGAAGGTGTCGTCGTCGCACCCCTCGCGGACGCGGAACTCCATGACCGCCGGGTAGCGCACACCGCCCACCGGGTCGGGCACGCCCGCGGGCCGACCCGGCCCCTTGTTGACCAGGCGGAGCCTGCGGCCGGCGAGGCCGCGGAAGTCGACCAGCAGGTCGAAGCGTTCGGCCGGGGCGGCGGTCAGGGTGGGCTGCGCGGCGTCGAAGTCGATCGGCACCGGGCGCGGCAGCAGTCCGCCGTCGCTGCCGATCTGGTGCACGATGCCCGGCACCGGGTTGTCGTCCTCGTCGAGGAGGACCAGTTCGTAGATCCGCGCGTTGGACGCGTTCACCAGGCGGAAGCGGTACCAGCCGTCCTCCACGTCGGCGTACGGCCAGATGCGGCCGTTGACGGTGGTGTACGGGCCCGCGAAGGGCAGCGTCACCGGCTTGCCCGTCTCCGGGTTCGCGGGGTCCACCACGATCGTCTTGTGCAGCAGCCGTCCGTTGAGCCGGCCGTCCTCGTCGGTGTCGAGGTTGCGGTCGGCGAGGAGCAGCGGGATCTCCCGCTCCCCGTAGGGGAGATGGAGCGCTTCCTCCTCCTCGTCGCGGACGAGGTAGGTGCCGTAGAGGCCCGCCATCACGTTCCACCGGGTGATGTTCATGGCGTGGTCGTGGTACCACCACTGGACCGCCTGGTGGTCGTTCGGGTACTCGGAGAGCTGGGCGTCGCCGGAGCCGACCGCGTTGTCCGCCCAGCCGTCGTTGCCGCCGCCCGTCTGTGCTCCGTGCAGATGGGTCACCGACCAGGCGGGCAGGGCGGCCACGTCCTCATTGGGCTTGACGCCGCCCCGGCCCGGCTCCGTCGTGGCGGGCGGGGTGCCGGGCGGTCGGGCCGGCACCTCCACCGCGGTGACCGGGTACTCGCTGCCCTTGGGGATGCGGTTGGTCCAGGCGACGCGGATGCGCTGCCCGCGCCGCACCTCGATGGTCGGGCCCGGCACCAGGCCCTCGTAACCCCACATCAGCGTCGGCGGCAGCTGTGGGTGCATGCGCACCCAGGTCGGGTGCAGGGCGATCTCCGTCTCGCGCAGTACGTTGCCCGAGTCCGGGCGCAGGACCGGCGGGACGGGTAACGGCGCCACGTACGGCGTCAGTTCACCCGGGGCCGGTGTCTGCTCCTTCGGGTCCCCTTCGGTGATCCTCTCGATGATCTCGGTCAAGGCCGAACACCCCCGTGCGTTCTGTCGTCTGTTCCCCTCACCCCACAAGACCGCGGGTTCAGCGACGGAGTTGCCTGAACGCCTCGTTCCGTCCGAAAACTTTCGGGAAACATAATCGGAATCATCAAATCCTGTTGTCGGCGGCGGCTGTTACGTTCTGCGACATGAACGATCACGCCCTGCGGCTCCTCCTCCAGGACCCCCGCCTCGCCGAACTCGCCGCGTTTCCCTTCGACTTCGACGTCGAGCGGGCCGGGTACGGCCATGTGGAGCCGGTCCGCCTCGCCTCGGGCGGCCCGCTGCGGATCATCGCGGGCGACGCCGGGGGCGGCACGTACTTCGTGTGCGAGGACGGCTCGGTGCTGTACGCCGACTCCGAGGGCTCGGCCGGGATCGTCGGCGCCAGCGTCGACGAGGCGCTGGAGATCATGATCGGCCTGGAGGACGCGGAGGACCACGACGAGGACGACGAGGACACCGAGGAAGACGGCGGATTCGGCCTGGAGCGGGCGCGGACCGAGCTGCGCACCGCGCTGGGCTTCTTGGAGCGACCCCGCGCCGAACTCGAGGCCCTGTTGGACGCCGCGCTGGCCCGCACCGAACCCGACTTCCTGCTGCTCAACGCGGAGGAGGGCCGCGCCTATGACCTCATCGGCCCGCCCCCGCCGCCGCTGTGGGAGCCCGTCCTCGCCGCCGGCCGCGCCGATCTGGCCGCGCTGCGGGCGCCGGACCTCGCGGTGTGGGACGCGGTGGCCGAGGATCCCGTACGACGCCGACTCGCACTGCGGGCCGCGCAGTTCGACCGCGCGGAGGGCGACCTCGCCCTGCTGCGGCATCTGCTGCGGCACGAGGCGCGGTCGTCGATGACGGACGAACTGCGCCTCGCCGCCGTACTGGTGGGGCACTACGGCCGCGCCGAGGACCTGCCGCTCCTGGACGAGGTACGGCGGACGGACTTCGACACGGCGTGCGGACTGAGCGAGCTTCCGGGCCCCGACGCCGACCCGGCCGAACTACGCCGGTGGGCCCAGGAGATGGACGCCCTGCTGTTCGGTACGGACCCCGCCGACGAGCCGCTGTACACCTGGACCGACCTGGCCGTGGACCAGGGCCTGACGAACCTCGCCCGGTGCGCGCTGATCCGCCGGTTCGACGCCATCGAGCTGGACCAGGGCCTCCTGCGGCAGGACGACGACCCCACTCGGCTGGACACCGCCGAACTGTCGTCCCTGGTCGACGACTTCGAGCGGATCGGCGAGCCGGGACAGGCGCTGCGCGCCCAGCGCCTGCACACGGCGCTCCAGGAGGCGGCGTGCGACCGGGTCTCGGCCCGGCTCACCCAGGCGCGTCTGGAGCGGGGGGCGGGGCTCCTCCCCTCGGCCGACCGCACGCTGGCCGCGCTCCGGGACACCCTGGCGGAACCGGGCGACGACTCGCTGGGCTTCTGGCGCGGCACGAGCCTTGGCCGGTACATCGCCGAGGAGCACTTCGAGCTCGCCCTCGCCCTGGCCGACGCCGGCTCCGCCGAGAAGGCCCGCGCGGTGCTGGGCGCCGCCGAGGCGATACGCGGCGAGCTCGCCCAGGCCCCCGCGCGGGGCGTCCGGGAGCTCGCCGAGCGGGCCGCCGGACGGGTGCGCGGGCTCAGCTGACCAGGGGCAGTGGCGGCTGCGGTGCCGGGGAATGGTCCGGCAGGAAGCCGTGGGCGCGCCGGGCAAGGAAGTCGGCCCTGTAGCGGTCGACCGTCCGATGCCAGTGCAGGATGCCCGCCATCCAGTGCTGGAGGTCGAGGACGTAGTTCCGCATGACCTCACGCGCCTCGGCACGGAGGCCGAAGTCGTCGTACACGACAGGCAGTTCGTGGGCGGCGACATGCTGGAACTGGCGCATGCGCTGGGTGGTGAGGTCGTGGACGACCCCGAGGGCGGCCGGGTAGTCGATGCCGAAGAAGTTCTGCACGACGAGGATCGAGTTGTGGATCTCGCCCTCGTACTCGATCTCCTTCTGGTACGAGAAGATGTCGTTGAGCAGGCACGCGTAGTCGATGGCGGCGTTCTCCAGCGAGCGGACGGGGCCGCTGCGGTAGACCTCGGGCGGGACGGCGGGGCCGTGGCCGTTCCGGCACAGGTTCAGGGTGAGGTCGGAGCCGAAGGTGGCGCGGCGCATCTCCAGATAGTCGACCGGGTCGGGGACGCGGTGCTGGATCTGGTTGGAGAGTTCCCAGAGCCAGCTCTCGGTCATCACGTTCACCGCGTTCTTCAGGGAGCACCGCGCGTCGTGGGTCATCCCCGCCGTGGTGCGGGTCCACAGGTCGACGAGGCCGCGCTCCATGCCGTTGACCGGGGCGGGGATCTCCTCGCCGTCGACGGGCATGCAGTCCGCGAGCCGCCGGGTGGCCGCGCGGGCGGCGGCGAGGTCGCGGCGGTGGCCGAAGACGAGGGGGTAGTAGTCGTCGGCGTACGTCCCCCAGGCCAGCCACCGGGCGCTGAGGTCGAGGTCCTCGGGGGTCGCGTCCGGGTCGATGCCGGCGGCGCAGAGCGCGAGGTCGGCGGCGGCGAGGCGGTCCTCGTCCCAGACGCCCTCCTGGAGCATGCCCATGCCGTGCATCCAGGCGGTGAGGCGAGGGCGGGCGGCGTTCAGATGGGGGCTCAGCTCGACCTGGAAGGGCATGTGGAAGTCGGGCAGCAGGGAAGGGCCGACCTTCTGGTACGGCACGTGCGTGTAGGCGCGCAAGCGTTCGGCGGCGGCCGAGGCGAGCAGGGCGCCGACGTCGGCGGCGGAGGTTCCGGGGCCGGTGAGGCCCTGCCAGGGCGAGGTCGGGCGGGCGCCCTCGTTCATGTAGCGGCTGGAGCGCAGATGCCATTCGTGGCCGCCGGACTGCCAGTCCTGAAGTCCCTTGGCGTAGGCGGCGACCGCGGCGGTCTCGGGCGCGGTGAGACCTTCCTCCAGGGCGAGGGCGGGCACCTCGGTCAGGGCGGTGTGCTCGAACTGGTGGAGGCGGGAGGTCAGGACGTCGTTGACGGTGTCGGCGGCCTCCTGGGTCGTACAGCCGAAGAAGGTCTCCAGGACCAGCACGCCGTTGCTGTTCTCGCCCTCGTCCTCGACCTCGCGCTGGTAGGAGAACAGGTCGTTGCGCAGGTGCACGGCGTCGGAGAACGTCTCCATGAGGACCCGTAGCGGCCTCGACCCCGCGACGCGGGCGGGGACTTCGGCGGTCGCGTACTCCACGAGCCCCGCCGACCAGGGGGCGCCGCCGACCTTGCGGCGCATCTCGATGTACTCGACGGGGTTGGCGACCCGGCCCTCGTCGATGTTGGACAGCTCCCACAGGGACTCGTTGAGGAGGTGCTCGGTGGCCACCGCGAAGCGGCGCCGCCAGTCCGCCGACATGGCGGGCACGGTCCGCGTCCACAGATCGGCGAGCCCCGCCTCGACGGGGTTGCGCGGTTCGGGCATCGGGGCCTGGGGGTCCATCGGCATGAACAGCGGCAGCCGGTCCAGATGGGCCTTGCCGGCGGCGCGGTCCGGGGTGCGTTTGAACATGTCCAGGAAGTGGTCGTCGAAGAAGAAGACCCACACGTACCAGTCGGTGATCAGGGAGAGGGCGGGGCCGTCGCAGTCGGGGTGGGTGTAGGCGCAGAGCAGTCCGTAGTCGTGCGCGTCGAGGTCGGACTGCTCCCAGATCCCGGACCCTTCCAGCATGCCCATCTCGCGCGCCCACGCCGTGGAGTGGGCCCGGGCCTCGTCGAGATGCGGGTTCAGTCGCGCGGGATACGGCATGTAGAAGTGCGGGAGTTCGAAGGGCTGCTGCGTCATGGCCCGGGCCCTACCCACGCCTTTCGGGGGACATCCGCCGCGCGGCACATGATCACACCATCGCGTGAATCAGGGGCTAACTCGACCATTTCCGGCGGGGCTTGTACTCGACCGTTTCCGGCGGGACATGGGGGACCACGGGTCAGCGGCCTCGTACCGCCCGGCCCACCTCCGCCCGTAGCGCCACGAACTCCGGCAGTCCGCGTGTGCCGATCTGGTCCCGTTCGCCGGGGAGTTCGACCGGCAGGTCGAGGACGACGTGGGAGCCGGGGCCCGGGGACAGGACGACGACGCGGTCGCCGAGGTAGACGCTCTCGTCGATGTCGTGGGTGACGAACACGATGGTCGTGCCGTCGGTGCGGTGGACCTCCAGGAGGAGGTCCTCCAGGTCCTCGCGGGTCTGGGCGTCCAGGGAGCCGAAGGGCTCGTCCATGAGCAGCAGCTTGGGGCGGCAGACCAGGGCGCGGGCGATGGCGACGCGCTGCTGCATACCGCCGGAGAGCTGCCAGGGGTGGCGGCGGGCGGTGCCGTCGAGGCCGACGCGGTCGAGGATGCGCTCGGCCTCGGTGCGGCGCTCGGCGCGGCCGAGACCCTGGCGGCGCAGCGGGAGGGCGACGTTGTCGCGGACCGTGAGCCAGGGGTAGAGGGAGCGGCCGTAGTCCTGGAAGACGACCGCGAGCCGGTCGGGGACGCCGGTGACGGGGGTGTCGTCGAGGGTGACCTCGCCGTCGCGGGCGGGCAGCAGTCCGGCGACGGTCCGCAGGAGGGTGGACTTGCCGCAGCCGGACGGGCCGACCACGCACAGGAGTTGGCCGTCGGGGACGGTGAGGGTGAGGTCGTGGAGGACCGGGTGGTCGCCGTAGGACTGGCCGACCCCGTCGAGGTGGAGCGTCATACGGTCGCCCTTCCCCTGCCGACGAGGCGCTTCTCGACCGCCAGCAGGCCGGTGTTGAGCAGGTGGCCGAGGGCTCCGAGCAGCACCAGGGCCGCCCATACGGTGAGCAGGTCGGAGCGGGTCTGGGCGTCGGTGAGGGTGAAGCCGATGCCGTTGGCGGTGCCCGGCAGCAGTTCGGAGAACACCATGAGGATGAGGGAGAGGGACAGGCTCAGCCGCAGGCCCGCGAAGATGCGGGGCAGGGCGGACGGCAGGATCAGGAACAGGAGTCGCTCGGCGGGGCCCAGGCGGAGTACGGCGGCGACGTCGAGGCGCAGGGGGTCGGTGTCGCGGGCGCCCTCCGCGGTGTTGATCAGCACCGGCCAGACGGCGCTGAAGACGATCGACGCGATCTGCATGGGCGTACCGAAGTCGAGGACCACGACGAACACGGGGACCAGGGCGGGTGGCGGGACGGCCCGCGCGAACTGCAGGACGGGGTTGCAGACGGCGTACGCGCGCCGCGAGCGGCCGACGGCGACGCCGAGCGCGATCCCGGCGACGGCGGCGAGCGCGAACCCCGCGGTCATGCGGCCGAGGCTGGGCAGGACGTCGGCGACGGCGGCCTCGGTGAGGAACACATGCCGGACGGGGCCCGAGAACCACAGGTCGTACATGCGGCGGGCGATGCGTACGGGTGGCGGGAAGTAGACGCTCGCGTGCGCACGGGCGGCCATCTCCCATGCGGCCACGGCCAGGGCGAGGACGAACCAGCGGAGGAGGGCGTGCCGCAGGCCGGCGGGGAGGCGTGCCTCCCCTGCCTCCCGCGCCTCCGGAAGCTGCCCCTGGCCGCTCACCACCCCGGCCCCTTCCACGCGCCGCTCACCTCCCCACCCCGGCCCCTCGCTCCCGCTCCCCCACCGTCCACGGGAACAGCAGCCGCTCGCCCCGGACCAGCGCCCCGTTGATGACCAGCCCCAGCACCCCCGCCCACACCACTCCCGCGAGGACGTCCCGGGTGCCGTCCGTGGCGAGGCCCGATCGGGCGATGAAGATGCCGAGGCCCTCGCCGAAGCCGGAGAGGATCTCGGTGGCGACGGCCAGGATGAGGGCGACGGCGGCGGAGATACGGATGCCGGCGGCGATGAAGGGGGCGGTGCCGGGCAGTTCGACGCGGAGCAGGACCGACAGGCGGCCGAAGCCGAAGGCGCGCAGGGTGTCCTTGGCGAGGGGATCGGTCTCGCCGAGGCCGTAGACGGTGTTGAAGAGGATCGGCCACACGGACGCGTAGGTGACGAGCGCGACCTCGGTCTCCGTGCCCGAGCCGAGCAGCAGGGAGACCAGCGGGATCAGCGCCACGGACGGAAGGGGCCGCAGGAACTCCACGACGGCGCGGGCGGCGGCGTCGACGACCGGGACGCTGCCCAGCAGCAGGCCGAGCGGGACGGCGAGGAGGACGGCCAGCAGAAGACCGAGCGCCCAGGCGCGCAGGGTGGCGCCGACGCCGTCGAGGAACGCGCTGTCGCCCGCCAACTCCACTGCGCGGGCGAGGACTTCGGAGGCCGGGGGAAGATAGCTGCGGCGGACGATCCCGGCCCGGCTCACCGCCTCGCACACCCCGAAGGCGAGCAGCACGCCGAGCGCTCCGAGCCCCAGCTCCTGCCGCCGGCTCACCTCACGCCTCCCGGGACCTCTCGCTCACTTCACCAGCAGGGTGGCCGGATCGATCGGCTTCTCCAGCATCCCCTGCTTCTTCATGAGGTCGGTGAGCCGGGCGATCTGGGTGGCGTCCATCGTCGGCGGGAAGACCGGCAGGTCGATCTTCTTCGCCTGCCGCGCGGTCACCTTGGTGTAGGTCGGCAGGATGTCCCGTACGGCGTCCGGGTCCTGGGCGGCGATCGCGACGGCGCCCCTGATGGCCCGCTGGAAGGCAGCGAGCGCCTTTGCGTGCCCGGTCGCGTAGCGTTCCGTGGTGATGTAGCCGCTGAGCGGGATGGACTGCACCGGCGCGGACGCCCCGTCCACCAGCACCCTCGCCCCCGACTCGTCCTGGATGGCGCTGTCGAAGGGCTCGACCACGTGCACCGCGTCGACCTGCCCCTTGTCGAGGGCGGCGCCCATCTGCGGGAAGGGGATCTGCCGGTAGACGGGCTTGCCCGCGCCCTGTTCCGCGACGATCTCGTTGAAGGTCAGCGACTGGACGTTGTTGAGGACGTTGACGGCGAGCTTGCGGCCAGTGAGGTCGGCCACGGACTTGATGTCCGAATCCTTGGGGACCAGCACGTCCATCATGTGCGGCGCGGCCCGGATCGCCTCGGCGACGATGCGGATGTCGAGGGTGCCCTTCTCCTGGGCCTGGAAGTAGGTGACGTAGTTGGCGCTCGCCACCATGTCGATCTGCCCCTTGGAGAGGGCGGGGAGCGCCTGGAGGCTCTGCTGGATCTGCTGGATGCGGACGTCGAGCCCTTCCTTCTCGAACAGGCCGCGGTCCTGGGCGATATAGAGCATGGCGGAGTCGACCAGGGGCAGCGCGGCCACGGTGACCTTCGTCCGGCCGCCGTCCGCCGCTCCGGAGTCGTCGTCGCCGCAGGCCGTCAGCGTCAGCGCGAGTGCCACCGCCAGCGCCGCCGCCGTACCTCTTCCCGCACACCACCGACGTAACGCCATGGCCGCATGATGACCCTCCATTTGGCATGATCACTACATACATGCCAGCCGAATCGGCGTTCTTGGAAAAACACGAGGCGTCGGCCACCGTGGTCGCATGACCCCTACGGCGCCCATGGCCCCGCCGGTTCCCGACGTGTTCGACCCTCGCCGGTACGCGACCGCGGTGCCGTACGACGACTACCGCGTCCTGCGCGACCACCATCCGGTGGCCTGGCAGGAGGAGGCCGAGGTGCTGGGCTGGCCCGCCGGTCCCGGGTTCTGGGCGGTGACCCGGCACGCGGACGTGGTGCGGGTGCTCAGGGACGCGGCGACGTACTCCTCGCATCTCGGCGCGACCCAGATCCGTGATCCCGACCCGGCCGATCTGCCGTTCGTCCGCAGCATGATGCTCAATCAGGATCCGCCCGCACAGGGGAGGTTGAGGCGGCTGGTCAGCCGGGCGTTCACCCCGGGGCGCGTCGCCCGGTTCACCGAGGTCGTCGAGGAGCGGGCCCGCACGCTGTTCGCCGACGCCCTCGCGACGGCCCGCGCCGCGGACGGCACCGTCGACCTCGTCGCCGCCGTCACCGACGACTACGCCCTGCTCAACCTGGCCGACCTGCTCGGTGTCCCCAAGCAGGACCGCGGGCTGCTGCTGCACTGGACGCGGCGGGTCATCGGCTACCAGGACCCCGACGAGGCGGGCACCCCGGCGGTGGACGGGGCGGGCAAGCCGGTCGACCCGCGCTCCCCCGCCATGCTCCAGGACATGTTCGCGTACGCCCGTCAACTGGCCGCGCACAAGCGCCGCCACCCCGCCGACGACGTCATGACCACCCTGGCCCACGATCCCGAACTCGCCGACGCGGAACTGGAGATGTTCTTCTTCCTGCTCACCGTCGCGGGCAACGACACCGTGCGGAGCGCGGCCCCGGGCGGACTGCTGGCACTGGCGGAGCACCCGCGGTCGTACGAGCGGCTTCGCACCGGCGGTGTCGAACTCACCGCCGCCGTCGACGAGTTGCTGCGATGGCACCCGCCCGTCCTCACCTTCCGCCGGACCGCCGTGCGCGACACCGAGCTGGCGGGGCGGCGGATCTCGGCCGGGGACAAGGTGGTCGTCTTCCACGCCTCCGCCAACCGGGACGAGCGGGTCTTCGCCGCCCCGGACCGGCTGGATCTGTCCCGTGCGCCGAACCCGCACGTGTCCTTCGGCGACGGTCCGCACGTCTGCCTGGGCGCTCACTTCGCCCGGCTTCAGCTGCGGGTGCTGTACGCGGAGGCGACGCGCGCGCTGCCGGTGCTGCGAACGGCGGGTCCGGCGGGGCGGCTGGTGTCGAACTTCATCAACGGGCTCAAGTCCCTGCCGACGCAGGTCACTTGAACGGCATCACCGCTGCCGCACCTGGATGAGCGCGTGCGTCCCCCCGGTGCGCCAGCGCTGTCCCTCCGCCGCCACCAGGGCGGCCTCCGTGGCGGGCGTGAGGCCGGTGATGACGTCGGACTTCAGGGTGCGCAGGGCCGCCACCGGACCGGGGAAGTAGGCGGTGACGTCGGCGAAGGGCGTGGTCGGCGGCCAGCGCCGGTCGCCCACCAGGCGGCGGTAGTTGAGGTCGCCCTTGAGGACGGTCAGGGTGGCGTCGGCGAATTCGCCGCGCAGGTCGTCGGGCATGTCCTCGTACGGCAGCGGGGCGCAGGAGAAGGGGTGGGCGCGGACGGTGAGACGGCCGTCGGCCATCGCCGACCACAGCGTGCGTCCGTGGTCGGCGGCGGCGCCCCGGGAGCGGATCAGCCGGCGCAGGGCGTCGACCACGTCGGCGGTCGTGGCGTCGGAGACGTAGCACGGGTAGGGCTTGACGTGCAGGACGGCCCGGCGGATCCGGCCGTGGGCGAGG
Organism: Streptomyces sp.; assembly: GCA_013361925.1. Taxonomy (GTDB): domain Bacteria; phylum Actinomycetota; class Actinomycetes; order Streptomycetales; family Streptomycetaceae; genus Streptomyces. The sequence goes on from JABFXD010000876.1 coordinate 13,364, forward strand.
AGATGGGCGATCAGGAGCAGGTCGGGGACGAGTTCACGGCCCGCGTTGTCGGCGACG
>JABFXD010000008.1 GCA_013361925.1 Streptomyces sp.
CTGTGACTACCGGCGAGTGATCCGGAAGACCCGTATCTCGCGCTCCACCCGGGCCTGATACGTGGCGTACGGCGGCCAGAACGCCAGCAGCCGCTGCCATACGGCCGCCCGCTCCTCCCCCGCCAGCAGCCGGGCCCGCACCGGGATGTCCGTGCCCTTCCAGCTGATGTCGGCGTCCGGGTGGGCGAGGAGGTTGGCGGTCCAGGCAGGGTGGCCGGGGCGGCCGAAGTTGGAGCCGATGAGGATCCAGGTGCCGTCCGCCTCGGGCATGCAGGCGAGCGGGGAGCGGCGGGCCTGGCCGCTGCGGGCGCCCGTCGAGGTGAGGATGACTCCGGGCAGCATCTGGGCGCTGAGGATGACCCTGCCCCGGGTGAGCCGGTGGACGGCCCGGTCGAGGGCGGGGATGACATGCGGGGCGACCTTGGCGAACCCCCGCGTGGACGAAATGCGCTGCACCGTCTTCTCGCCGATCACACCGGCACCTCCGTCGCCGTGAACAGTGCCGCCGCGTCGGCGGCGTGCGCCCGCAGCCGGTGGACCGGCCCGAACAGCAGCTCGTCCCCGGCGGCCCGCTTGAAGTACAGCTGGACGTCGTGCTCCCAGGTGAACCCGATCCCGCCGTGCAGCTGGATCGCCTCACCCGCGGAGCTTCTGAGCGCCTCCAGGCCCTGCGCGAGGGCGAGCCCGCCGACGCGTTCCTCGTGGGCGGTGGCCCAGGCCGCGTAGTACGCCGCCGACCGGGCGGCCTGCACCTGCACATACACATCGGCCAGTCGGTGCTTGACCGCCTGGAAGGACCCGATCGCCCGGCCGAACTGCTCGCGCTGCTTCACGTACTCGACGGTCCGCTCCAGCACCCGGTCGGCGGCCCCGACGGCCTCACAGGCGAGGACCGCGGCGGCGGTGTCCCCGACCCGGGCCAGCGCGCCGGGCACGTCCGCGTCCTCCTGGTCGCCGAGCAGCTCGGCTTCGACGTGCCGGAACTGGAGGCGGCCGAGTGCGCGCGTCGCGTCGAGTGCCGTCTGCCGGGTGCGGACGAGCCCGTCTGCGTCCCCGGCGACGAGGAAGAGGAGGGTGCGGGAGCGGGCGAAGCCACCGGTGTGCGCGGCGACCAGCAGCAGACCCGCGCGGTGTCCGTCGGGCACCGGCGCGACCTCCCCGTACAGCGTCCAGCCCGCACCCGCCCGTCGCGCCTGCACGCCCCCTGCGCGTCCGCCGCCCGCCCAGTCCCCGTGGTTGTCGCCGGTGAGGGCGAGGCCCGCGGCCGGGGCGGCGAGGGCGGCGGTCAGGGCGCCGGAGGCGATCCGGGGCAGCAGGCCGGCGCGCTGGGCGTCGGTGCCGAGGGCCAGGATCAGCGGGGCGACGAGAACGGCGGTGGCGAGCAGCGGGGACGGTGCCAGTACGCGGCCCACCTCCTCGGCCGCGAGGGCGAGTTCGGTGGCGGAGCAGCCGACGCCGCCGTATGCCTCGGGCAGGGCGAGTCCTGGCAGGCCGAGCTGTTCGGAGAGGGCGGTCCACAGGGCCGGGTCGTGGCCGGCGGGGGTGTCGACGGCGGCCCGCAGCTCCTGTGCCCCGCAGCGCTTGTGCAGGAGTTCGCGCAGGGTGCGGCGGATCTCGTCCTGTTCGGCGGTGAAGCCGGCGTCCATGGCGACCCCTTCCCTCCGGATCTGACGGTCCGTCATATTAGGAGGGGTGGGTCGATAAGCACAGAGCGAGGGAGAGGTCATTCATGGCTGCCTCATTCATGAGGGCCGGCACCCGGAAGGTCGCCGTGGTCGGCGTCGCCCTCTCCGACTGCGGCCGGGTGGACGACGCGACGCCGTACACCCTGCACGCCCAGGCGGCCCGCCGCGCGCTGGCGGACTCCGGCCTTGCGAGGTCGGTGGTGGACGGGTTCGCGTCGGCGGGCACGGGGGTGCTGGCGCCGGTGGAGGTGGCCGAGTACCTGGGCCTGCGCCCCACCTGGGTCGACTCCACGTCGGTCGGCGGCTCGACCTGGGAGGTGATGGCGGCCCACGCGGCGGACGCGATAGCCGCCGGGCACGCCAACGCCGTGCTGCTGGTCTACGGCTCGACGGCGAGGGCGGACATCAGGGCGGGCCGCCGGACCGGGAACCTCTCGTACGGCGCCCGGGGCCCGCTCCAGTTCGAGGTCCCCTACGGCCACACCCTGATCGCCAAGTACGCGATGGCGGCCCGCCGCCACATGATCGAACACGGCACGACCGTCGAGCAGTTGGCGGAGGTGGCGGTCCAGGCGCGGGAGAACGCGGCCCGGAACCCGGAGGCGATGTTCCGCGACCCGATCACGGTGGACGACGTCCTGTCCGGCCCGATGATCGCGGACCCCTTCACCAAGCTCCACTGCTGCCTCCGCTCCGACGGCGGCGCGGCGGTGCTGCTGGCGGCGGAGGAGTACGTACCGGACAGCCGGGCGACCCCCGTCCGGATCCTCGGCACCGGCGAACACGTCTCCCACGCCACGATGTCCGAGTGGCAGGACTTCACGGTCTCCCCGGCGGCGGTGAGCGGCCGTCTGGCGTTCGAGCGGGCGGGAGTGCGTCCGAGTGAGATCGAACTGGCGGAGATCTACGACGCGTTCACCTATATGACGCTGGTGACGCTGGAGGACCTCGGATTCTGCAAGAAGGGCGAAGGCGGGGCCTACGTCCAGGCGCGGGAGCTTCCCGTGAACACGGACGGGGGCGGACTGTCGGCCCAGCATCCGGGGATGCGGGGGTTGTTCCTGCTGGTGGAGGCGGTACGGCAGCTACGGGGCGAGGCGGGCGAACGGCAAGTCCTGCGGAAGAACGGGGACTTGCCGGAACTGGCGGTGGCGTCCGGCACCGGGGGCTGGTTCTGCTCGTCGGGGACGGCGGTCCTGGCACGGGGGTGAAACGTCATCCCGACACCCTGATCACGGCCGTGTCATTGCCCGCGTCCGGGTCGCGGCGGCCCACGTCCCAGGAGCTGAACGGCTTCTTGTTCTCCAGCGTCAGGGCGCCCTCGCCCGGTTCACCGAGGACCATCGTGAACTCCAGGGCCTGGCTCTCCCCCGGCTTGAGGGCCTTCACGTCACAGGTGTAGGTGAAGCCGTTGCTCTCGCAGTACGGCTCGTAGACGCCGTCGTCGTACTCCGTCATGGGCTGCTTCCGCATCGTCATGCCGAGCGGAGGCTCGAAGAGGAGGCGGACCGGGGAGCCGACGTCCGCGGGGCCGTTGTTGTGGACCTCGATCTCGAAGGTCTTCTCGTCGCCGGGGTCGCCCTCGAGGTCCACC
>JABFXD010000948.1 GCA_013361925.1 Streptomyces sp.
CGCCCGCGACGCCGAGGCGATGACCGCCGTACGACGCTGGCGCAAGCTCGTCGGGGCGATCCCCGGCCCCATGGAGGCCTGGCTCGCGCACCGGTCGATCGCCACGCTCCAGCTGCGTGTCGAGCGGCAGAGCGCCAACGCGCTGGCCGTCGCCGAGGCGCTGCGGGACGGGCCGGAGGAGCTCGGGGTGCGCTATCCGGGGCTGCCGGACGACCCGTCGTACGAGATCGCCTCGCGGCAGATGCGCCGCTTCGGGTGCGTGGTCTCCTTCACGCTGCCCACGCGCGCGCGTGCCGAGCGTTTCCTTCAGGCGCTGCGGCTCGTGGACGACGCGACCAGCTTCGGCGGGGTGCGCTCGACGGCCGAACGGCGAGGGCGCTGGGGCGGGGACGCGGTGCCGGAAGGCTTCATCCGCTTCTCGGCCGGCGCCGAGGACACGGAGGACCTGGTGACGGATGTGCTGCGTGCGCTGCGGGAGTCGGCCGACTGACCGCTGCACGTACCCATCGGTCGGTGTCGGGCTACGTACAACGGACGGTCCGAGCCTCCCCCCTCGTGGCTCGGACCGTCCTCGGTTCTGCGCGCGAAGAACCGCGCGAACAAGGCTAGTTGACTCTGTGTCAGTGTCCAATCACAGTAGCGACAGAGACCTATCGACATATTTATAGTTGGGGCCCGGCCGGGGGCTGGAACAGGCACGGAAGGGGAGGGCGCAGCATGGATCTGGCCTTGTTGCGGACCTTCGTGACCGTGCACCGGGCCGGCTCCTTCACCCGCGCCGCCGCGCTGTTGGGCCTCTCGCAGCCCGCCGTGACCTCGCAGATCCGCACCCTGGAGCGGCAGTTGGGCCGCCCCCTGTTCCTGCGGCAGGCCCGTGGCGTGACCCCGACGACCATCGGCGACGAACTCGCCCACAAGGCGGCGCCGCACCTCGACGCCCTCGTGGAGATAGCCGAGACGGGGCTCGACGACGAGTCGTCCTTACGCACCCTGCACCTCGCCGGGCCACCCGAGTTCACCGCCGAACGGGCCCTGCCCGCGCTCACCGAGCTGACCGGCGAGGACGGCCAGGGCTTCGCGCTGCGCGCCTCCTTCGGGAACGCCGAGGAGACCTTGGAGGGGCTGGCCGCCGGACATCATGATCTGGCCATCTGCACGGCCCGTCCGCGCGGTGCCCTGCTCACCGCGACTCCGCTCTGCGACGAAGTCCACGTTCTGGTCGCCTCACCGCGCCGGGCCGAGCAGATCGGCGCGGGAGCACTGCGCCACAAGGGCGCGCACGCCCTGGAGAACGTTCCGGTGGTCGAGGTGCACGAGTCGCTGCCGTTCGTCTCCCGTTACTGGGCTTCCGTCTTCGACTCCCGACCGGCCGCTCCGGGTACCGTCATCGTCCCCGACCTGCGCGCCGTACTGGCCTGCGCTGCGGCGGGAGCCGGGCTGGCGGTCCTGCCCCGCTATCTGTGCGCCGAGGCGCTGGAGCGAGGGGACGTGGTCGCGCTGCACCATCCCGCGGTGCCGCCGTTGCGGACGTACTTCCTGGTGGTCCGCACCGGCACGCTGGCGATGCCACATGTGGCACGGGCGCACGAGTGGCTGTTGCGGGCGGCAGACGACTGGGGCTGACCTGCGATTCTCGACCAGACGCCCGATACACCCGGGCAATGACCGCGGGCGATGTTTCACGTGGAACCAAGCGGGCCACATTTCACCCATGACCGTCCGACCCGTGGTCAAGCGCACCGCACGTGCCGTTCTCCTGGACGGCGACGACCTGATCCTGATCAAGCGCACCAAGCCTGGTGTGGATCCCTATTGGCTCACCCCGGGTGGCGGGGTCGAACCGAGTGACACGACCGTCGTCGACGCGCTGCACCGCGAGGTGTACGAGGAGCTCGGCGCCAAGATCACCGACGTGGTGCCCTGCTTCGTCGACACCGTCGAGCACATCGGCGAGGACGGCGGCGCGACCGGGGTGAAGGTCCAGCACTTCTTCGTCTGCCGTCTGGAGTCCATGGACACCTCTCTGCGGCACGGCCCCGAGGTCGACGAGCCCATCGGCGAGTACGAGATCGTGCGGGTGCCGTTCACCCGGGTCGGGATCGCCTCCGTCCACCTCGTACCGCTGTCGCTGCGCCACTACCTGGACGGCAACATCGAGGGCGTACGTGCCATGCACGCGCCCGACCTGGGATGAGGCGGAGCCGGGTGCTCAGTCGCCGATGACGACGAGCTCCTCCACCGAGTCGTGACGGATGCGCTCGGAAGGGATACCGCTGTCCCTCAGCGCGTCCACGCCCCTGCGGATCATCCCGGGTGGGCCCGAGACATAGGCGTCGTACTCGTTCCAGGGGCCGTACCTGCGGATCGCGTCGGGGAGCTGGAGACGCGCCTGCTGGTCGATGACCGCGCGGACCGAGAGCCAGGGGTGGGACTGCTGGAGACGGAGCATCGTGTCGATGTCGTACAGGTCGATGTCGGTGCGGGCGCCGTAGAAGACCTCGACCGGGCGGCGCTCGCCGCGTTCGGCCACGTCCTCGACCAGTGCCTTGATGGGCGCTATGCCGGTACCGCCGCCCAGGCAGAGCAGGCCGCTGTCGGTGGTGTGGTCCACGGTCATCGAGCCGGCCGGCGGGCCGAGGCGGAGGATGTCGCCGGGCCGGGCGCGGTGCACCAGGGCGCCTGAGACCCAGCCCGCGGGGACGGCCTTCACATGGAACGACAGCAGGCCGTCGGAGCGGGGTGCCGAAGCGAAGGAGTAGTGCCGCCAGATCCGCGGCCACCAGGGCGTCTCCAGGCTCGTGTACTGCCCGGCGAGGAAGGGATAGGGCTGGTCCGGGCGGACGGTGACGACGGCGACGTCCGGCGTCCTCAGGTCGTGCGCGACGACCTCCGCGTGCCACCAGGCGGGCGCCCGCAGTTCGTCCGCGGCCGCCGCGTCGATCATCACCTGCGAGATCGTCGTGTACGCCCGGACCCACGCCGCCTCGAACTCCGGCCCCCAGACGTGCTCGGCGTACTTGCTCAGCGCGCCGATGAGGCACTCGCCGACGGCCGGGTAGTGCTCGGGACGGGTGCCGTACTTGCGGTGACCGCGACCGAGGTTCTGGAGGTAGTCCACGAGCACGGGGGTGTTGTCGATGTGTTCCGCGGCGGTGAGCAGCGCCTTGAGCAGCCGGTCCCGCTGGGTGTCCATCGCCGCGGGGAAGAGCGAGCGCAACTCGGGGTGGCGGACGAAGAGCAGGGCGTAGAAGTACGAGGTGACCTTGTCGGCCAC
>JABFXD010000546.1 GCA_013361925.1 Streptomyces sp.
CGCAGCAGCTCCAGCGTCGCCTCGTAACCGGATCGCCGGTCGTACCGGCCGTGCACGGTCCACCGCGGATCCTCGGAGATCCCCGCCTCGGCGAGCGCGACCCGATGCCCCTCGAGCCGGTGCCGGGTGGTCGTCCGCTCCTCGGGACCGGCGATGTACCCCAGCCGCCGGTGACCGAGCCCGATCAGATGCTCGGTCAGCTCCCGTCCGCCGCCACGGTTGTCGAAGGTCAGCGCGATCGCCGACGTGTCCGGCACCGCCGGGCGCCCGCACAGCACCACCCGCGTCCCCGCCTCGCCCAGCTTCCGCAGCTTCGCCGCGACGGCCGCCGCGTGCGGCGCGTCCTCGACGGCGCCACCCGTCAGCACGACCGCCGCCGCCCGCTGTCTCTGCAACAGGGTCAGATACGTCAGTTCACGCTCCGGAGAGCCACCCGTGTTGCAGGTCACCGCCAGCCGCTCACCGCCCGCGCGCCCACCCGGCCCGCCGATCTCCGACTGGATCGCACTCGCCATGATCCCGAAGAAGGGGTCGGCGATGTCGTTGACGAGGATCCCGACCAGGTCGGACGTGGCCGCGGCGAGCGCGCTCGCCGGACCGTTCAGTACGTAGTCCAGCTCGTCCACGGCCCGCAGCACCCGCTCACGGGTGGACGCGGCCACCGGGTAGTTCCCGTTCAGCACGCGCGACACCGTCGCGGGCGAGACCTGTGCGCGCGCCGCCACGTCCGCCAGGGTCACCGTCATCTCGTCGTCCTCCGGTCGCGCATCTCAGTCGTACCTCGTTGTACACGCACAGGCGCGGGGCATCGGTTTCGTGCGGGCCACCCACACCCTCGGCCCAGAAAGGCCACACGGACCCGCAGGCCACGCAGCCATCCAGACCTTAAGGCCCCCGCCCCTCGTTGTTCGCCCCCTCGAACAACTCAACCCCGTCACGGTCTTGTCCAGACCGCTGGTCAGAGGCTAGCTTCTTCATAGATAGAAAGCGCTTGCTGTATCGCTCACCAGTCGAGGCGTACGCGGCGCGCACAACCGCGTACGGAATGCGCAGCGCACGCTGCGTACGACGCCTACGAAGGGATCGACGTGACACGCAAGACGGTGCGTATCGCCATGAACGGCGTGACCGGGCGCATGGGCTACCGCCAGCACCTGGTCCGCTCCATCCTGGCCCTCCGCGAGCAGGGCGGCCTCGACCTCGGCGACGGCACCGTGCTGTGGCCGGAGCCGATCCTGGTCGGCCGCCGCGAGCACGCGCTGAAGGCGCTCGCCGAGAAGCACGGCCTGGAGCACTGGTCCACGGACGTGGACGAGGTCCTCGCCGACGGCAGCGTCGACATCTTCTTCGACGCCGCGATGACCTCGGGCCGCGAGGAGGTCCTCAAGAAGGCCATCGCCGCCGGCAAGCACGTCTACACCGAGAAGCCGACCGCGGTGGGCCTCGAAGGCGCCATCGAGCTGGCCCGGCTGGCGCGCGAGGCGGGCGTCAAGTCCGGCGTCGTGCAGGACAAGCTGTTCCTGCCCGGCCTGCTCAAGCTCAAGCGGCTCATCGACGGCGGCTTCTTCGGCCGGATCCTGTCCGTGCGCGGCGAGTTCGGCTACTGGGTCTTCGAGGGCGACTGGCAGGAGGCCCAGCGCCCGTCGTGGAACTACCGCGCGGAGGACGGCGGCGGCATCGTCGTCGACATGTTCCCGCACTGGGAGTACGTCCTGCACGAGCTGTTCGGCCGCGTGACCTCGGTGAACGCGCTGGCCACCACGCACGTCCCGACCCGCTGGGACGAGGACGGCAAGCCCTACGCCGCCACCGCCGACGACTCCGCGTACGGCATCTTCGAGATCGAGGGCGGTGTCGTCGCCCAGATCAACTCCAGCTGGGACGTGCGCGTCAACCGCGACGAGCTGGTCGAGTTCCAGGTGGACGGCACGGAGGGCTCGGCCGTCGCCGGTCTGCGCAACTGCCGTGTCCAGCACCGCAGCGCGACGCCGAAGCCGGTCTGGAACCCGGACCTGCCCGCCACCTACTCCTTCCGCGACCAGTGGCAGGAGATCCCGGACAACACGGAGTTCGACAACGGCTTCAAGGTCCAGTGGGAGCTCTTCCTCAAGCACGTGTACGCCGGTGCCGACTACCACTGGGACCTGCTCGCCGGTGCGCGCGGCGTGCAGATGGCCGAGCTGGGCCTGAAGTCGTCCGCCGAGGGCCGCCGTCTCGACGTTCCGGAGATCTCGCTGTGACGATCCAACTCCCCGACTTCCAGGGCGGGTTCAGGGCGTACGAGCCCCGCACCGAGCCGTTCGCGGTGAAGACGGGCACGCCCTTCACCTCCCGTACGGTCTTCTCGGCGGCGCACGTCGTGGCGGACCCCTTCGCGGACACCACGCCCGACGCTCCCGCCGCCGTCGACTGGGACGCCACCCTCGCCTTCCGCCGCCACCTGTGGTCCCACGGGCTCGGTGTCGCCGAGGCGATGGACACCGCCCAGCGCGGCATGGGCCTGGACTGGGCGGGCGCGGCGGAGCTGATCCGCCGCAGCGCCGCCGAGGCCAAGGCGGTCGGCGGCCTCATCGCCTGCGGCGTCGGCACCGACCAGCTCACCGGCCCGGCGACCCTGGCCGAGGTCCGCGCGGCCTACGAGGAGCAGCTCGCCCTCGTGGAGGAGTCCGGCGCCCAGGCCATCCTGATGGCCTCCCGCGCCCTCGCAGCGGCGGCCACCGGTCCCGAGGACTACCTGGAGATCTACGGCCACCTGCTCCGCCAGGCCACCGAGCCGGTCGTCCTGCACTGGCTCGGCCCGATGTTCGATCCGGCCCTGGAGGGCTACTGGGGCTCGTCCGACCTGGACGCGGCCACGGACACCTTCCTGGAGGTCATCGCGGCCCACCCGGACAAGGTCGACGGCATCAAGGTCTCGCTTCTGGAAGCCCAGCGCGAGATCGACATCCGCCGCAGGCTCCCGCAGGGCGTCCGCTGCTACACCGGCGACGACTTCAACTACCCCGAGCTGATCGCGGGCGACGAGCAGGGCTTCAGCCACGCCCTGCTCGGCATCTTCGACCCGCTGGGCCCGCTGGCGGCGGAGGCGGTCCGCGTCCTGGACACGGGCGATGCGGCCGGATTCCGGGGGCTGTTGGACCCGACCGTCGAACTGTCCCGCCACCTGTTCCAGGCTCCCACCCGCTTCTACAAGACGGGCGTGGTGTTCCTGGCCTGGCTGGCCGGCCACCAGAGCCACTTCACCATGGTCGGCGGCCTCCAGTCG
>JABFXD010000672.1 GCA_013361925.1 Streptomyces sp.
GACGCCCTCGTCCCGGTCCAGACGGAGAGTGCCCTGAAGCGCGCGGTCACCGCCGCGGGGTCCTCCCGTCTGCTGCGTCAGGCGTACGTCGACAACGCCGGGCACTGCACGTTCAGTCCGGCCGAGCAACTCGGCGCACTGCACACGCTGGAGGACCGCATCGGCACCGGCAAGTGGCCCTCGACAGACGCCGCATCCCTCAACTCCCGTGCCACGGAGGCCGATTCCACGACGCCGGCCCGCTATGTGACGTACCGTCCGGCGCCCTACCCGCGCCCGTACGACCTCGCGCACCCGGCCGACGGCCGGTAGGTCAACCGGCGGCGAGGGCAGGGCACCCCTCGTCGGTCCCACCGACCTCCCGTCCACTGCCGTCGATCACCGCGACGGTGACCGGCGCGGTGGACGGAGTGGTGACCCGGTGGGCGCCCGCGGCCGTGCAGATCACCTGCCGGGCCGCCAGGCCGCTCAACGGGCCGGTGCCGGGGGGCAGTCGGAGGGTGAGCCGGTCGCCCCGCACCTCGGCGGTGGGCCCGCCCGTCGGTGGCTGCCACAGCGGTTCGCTGGGCGACGGCGTCACCCTCTCCGTCGGCGCGACGGACGGCGCCGGTGTCGCCGGGGCCGGTCGCACCCGGATCGCGGTGGTCAGCCGCTTCCCCTGCTCCCCGGGCGTCGGCCCCCGCAGCAGCAGCCGCACCGCGTCCCCGGCGTTCCCGGGCATCGCGGTCGTGCGCGGGACCGCGACCAGTGCGCCGTCGTGGACGAAGTAGACCGGCGTGACGGGCGCGATCCCGCTCGCGGGGCCGCCGGCCTCCACCACACCGGTGGTGGGGATGTCGCAGGAGGCGAGCGCGAGCAACGCCGGCAGCGTGACCAGTGCAAGGGCCTTCATGACGGGTGCTCCTCGGTCGACTCGTCCCGCCGCAACGGGAGTTCCACGGTGAAGAGGGCGCCGCCCGCCGGATGGTTCGCCGCGCGGACGGTGCCGCCGTGGAGGCGGACGTTCTCGGCGGTGATCGACAGGCCGAGGCCGCTGCCCTCGGAGCGGCTTCTGGCGGTGTCGGACTTGTAGAACCGCTCGAAGACATGCGGCAGGACGTCGTCCGGGATTCCGGGACCGCTGTCGCGCACCTCGATGACGGCCGCGTGGGCGTCGGAGCCGCGCACGTCCAGGCGTACCCGCACCGGTGCGGCGCCGTGTCGGAGGGCGTTTCCGACCAGGTTGGCGACGACCACGTCGAGGCGGCGCGGGTCCACGCGTCCGCGGGCCGCGTCGGGTGGCGGCAGCTCCGCGCTCACCGTGTCCGACCAGCCGCGGGCGCCGAGCGTGCGCCGTACGGACTCGGCGAGGTCGATCTCGTCCAGGTGCAGCACCGCGGCCCCGGCGTCGAACCGGGACATCTCCATCAAGTCGTCGACGAGCCGGGCGAGTTTGACGGTCTCCTCGCTGATCAGCCGGACGGCGGTGGCCGTGTCGGGGTCCAGCCGGGCGGCATCCTCGTCCAACACGTCGGTGACGGCCGACATCGCGGCGAGCGGGGTGCGCAGTTCGTGCGAGACGTCGGCGGCGAAGCGGCGGGCCCGCGCCTCCATCTCGCGCAGCTCCGCCACCGAGGTCTCCAGGGCGGCGGCCGTCTCGTTGAACGCGTGGGAGAGGTCGGCGAGTTCGTCGGAGCCGTTGACGTCGAGCCGGGTGTCGAGGCGGCCCTCGGCCATCCGCCGGGTGGCGTGCCGGAGTGCCCGCACCGGCACGAGCACGCCGCGGGCGGCGAACAGCGCGAGCACCACGGCGAGGGCCAGGGCCGGCACCATGGCCCGCTCGACGGCGGTCACCAGGGCGTCGACATAGGCCTGTTCCGTGGTCTGCGGGACGACCAGGAACACCCGCACGCCGGAGGCCAGCCGGGATACGTCCGGCTCACCGAAGGTGACCGACATGCCGACGACGAGGGAGGTACGGCCGCCCTCGCTCACCCGCTGGAAGACGGTGGCCCGGCTGGAGGCGACGGCCGTACGGACGGCGGGCGTCAGCTCGGCGAAGGTGTCACCGGGCACGGAGGAGGCGCTCAGCTCCCGGTACGTCACGAGCACCCGCCAGCTCCCGGACGCGTCGGCCGCCGCGACGTCCGTGGCGAACCGCCGGAGCGTCGACTCGCCCGGAGGGTAGGGCAGTTCGGGGGCCCGCTCGCTCAACCGGGCCCGCAGCTGGCCGATCACGGCGTCCTGGCTCTGCTGGAGGACCCCGATCCGGGCCTCCCGGAAGGTCAGCGCGCCGGTCGTGGCGGCGGCGACAGCGGCGACGAGCCCGAAGGCGACGACGAGCCGGGCGCGCAGCCCGCGGAGCCTGCGGCGCTTCACGGGGCCGCGAAACGGTAGCCGAAACCGCGGACGGTGTGGATGTACCGGGGGGCGCGGGGCGGTTCGGCCATCTTCGTGCGCAGCCGCTTGACGCAGGCGTCGACCAGGCGGGCGTCGCCGTGGAAGTCGTGCTCCCAGACCGCCTCCAGCAGTTGCTGCCGGCTGAACACCTGGCCCGGTGAGGCGGAGAGGGTGAGCAGCAGCCGCAGTTCGGAGGGGGCGAGCGAGATCGGGTCGCCGCCGAGGCTGACGGTCAACCCGGCCCGGTCGACGGTCAGTTCACCGTAGGTGTCGATCTTCGGCAGCCCCTCGCCGGCGGGCGGGCCGCCGGCACGGCGCAGGACGGCACGGATGCGGGCGTCGAGGACCCTGGCGGTCACGGGTTTGACGACGTAGTCGTCGGCTCCCGCCTCCAGGCCGATGACGATGTCGACCTCGTCGCCGCGGGCCGTGGCCATGATGACCGGCAGCGCCTGGTCGACGGCCCGGATGCCGCGGCAGACCTCGAGTCCGGGCATGCCGGGCAGCATCAGGTCGAGGACCACGATGTCCGGCCGGAACGACCGCAGTTGCGCCAGTCCCTCCTCCCCCGTCGCGGCGGCGGAGACGTCATGGTTCTGGCGACGCAGCGCGAGGGCGACGCCCTCACGGACGGCACGGTCGTCTTCGATCAGCAGCACACGTGGCATGGGCTCAGTATCCACAGAGGCAACACCAGCACGGGAGTTACCCTTTCGTTACCGGCTGGGCCAGGTCCGATCACATGGCGATCACAACGTGAGTGACCGTGACCAAGCACAAGCGGGAGCCCCGGGGCAGCAGGGGCAAACTGACCGTCGGCCTCGCCGCGTTGACCATCCTCGGGGCCGTCGGCTGCACGGTGGTGGCCTGGCCGCCGTCGGACG
>JABFXD010000064.1 GCA_013361925.1 Streptomyces sp.
TACCTGCTGTGGAACACGATGGTCTCGGAGGAGATCACCTCGCCGCAGTTCGCGGTCCTCAACGCGCTCGTCGCCGAGCCGGGCCTGGATCAGCGCACGGTGGGGGAGCGGGTGGGGCTCGACCGGTCGACCATCGCCGAGGTGATCAGCCGGCTCGGCCGCCGCGGACTGCTCGACAAGGTGCGCGACCCGCAGGACGGCCGCCGATTCCTGCTGCGCCTCACCGACGACGGAGTGCGCACCCACCGCAAGCTGACCGTCCGCACGGCCCGGATGAACCAGGTCTTCCTCGCCCCGCTCTCCGCCGACGAGCAGTCCGTGTTCTTCGAGCTGATCCAGCGGGTCGCGGACGCGGCCGAGGGGCTCCGCAACCCGGCGGAACCCCTCGCGGCCCAGCGCTGACCGGGCGTCGCCGCGCCGGTTAAGCCGTCAGGGCGCCTTCGCGAACAGCACCCACACCTGGCCCTCGGCGAAGTTCACCGGGTCCCCGCCGCTCGTCGTGAACGTCGTACCGTCCGTCGCGCTCTCGCGTTCCCAGCGGACGTCGTACGCCTTCCCGCCGCGCAGCACCTTCGCCTTCCCGGAGCCCACGGTCTCGGTGTACGGCGTGTTGTTGCCGAGGAAGTCGTGGAAGTCGGACTTGCGGATCTTCACGTACTGCACGACGACCGTCGCCGGGGCGAGCCGCTTGCCGCCGGTCGTCACCGCCGGGGTGCCGTCCATGGAGACCAGATAGCGGTCGCGGCTCGACGACCAGGTGAAGGAGTAGCGGGCCGCCGGGTAGCGCACGGTCTCCGAGGTGTCCTCGCGGCCGCCGGAGGGGGCGGCGCCGAAGGTGAAGCCGGTGGTCAGGGCGTCCGCGCCGGGCGCGCCGGCGAGCAGCCGGGACGGGTGCAGGTAGAGGTTGTGCGGGGCGGCCCTGTCGGTGCCGCGGAAGTAGGCGCCGGGGGTGTTCTCCGGTGTCTGCGGGTCCAGCGGCGCCTTGTCGATCAGCGGCATCAGCTTGCCCTGGGCGCCGGAGAAGGCCAGCGTCGGGTGATCGAACTGACGCAGCAGCTCCAGGTCGGACTCCCGGGCGCTGCGCACCGGCCCGATCACCTTGGGGAGCCTGGTCGCGTAGACCGCCATCAGCCGGCTCAGACCGCCCTCGACCTGCTCGGCGTAGATGATGTCGGCGGCGTCGGTGCCCGTGTGCGGCCGGGCGGCCCGCGCGTTGTCGATCTTCACGGCGAGCACGGACGCGCCGGCCTGCCCGCTCTCCGAGGGTTCCTGGCTCGCGTCCGGGGTCTGGCCCCCCTGGGTGTGGCCGGGGCCCCGCCCGTCGTCCTTCGCCGGGCCGGAGCCTTGGCGCGTGCCCGTGCAGCCCGCCGCCAGGGCGACCGTCAGCGCGGCGGCCAGGAGTGCCGCCGTAGTCCCGGCGCGCCCGGTGCGCGCCCTTCGTCCCATGCCCACCGTCGCCACCCAAGTCTCGTTTCCCTGATTGTGCGCTTATTTGTTCATTGCTGGCCATACCCGCTCGGATTTGATCGGTCGGGTGAATACCTCTGGTGAACTCCTCTGGGGGAGCGCGTGGCTACGCCGAGCGGCCCAGAGCGCGGCACGGTGCGAGGGTCCGGAGCGGTTCGGCCCGGTGTGTCCGGGTACCCGGGGCGCCTCCGAAGGGGGAAGCAGGGGGGAAGGGAGCGTGCGGCGATGAAGGCAGTCACCTGGCAGGGCAAGCGGGACGTACGGGTGGAGACCGTGCCCGATCCGGGGATCCAGGAGCCCACGGACGCCGTCATCCGCATCACGTCGAGCGGACTGTGCGGCTCCGATCTGCATCTGTACGAGGTGCTCACCCCGTTCATGACACCGGGCGACATCCTCGGTCACGAACCGATGGGCATCGTCGAGGAGGTCGGCGCCGGGGTGCCCGACCTCAAGGCGGGCGACCGGGTCGTCGTCCCCTTCCAGATCGCCTGCGGCAGTTGCTGGATGTGCGAGAACTCCCTGCCGACCCAGTGCGAGACCACCCAGGTCACCGGCGAGGGCATGGGCGCCGCCCTCTTCGGCTACACCCGGCTGTACGGGGCCGTCCCCGGCGCCCAGGCCGAGTATCTGCGCGTCCCGCAGGCCCAGTTCGGCCCGATCAAGGTGCCCGAGGGCCCGCCCGACGACCGTTTCGTCTACCTCTCCGACGTCCTGCCCACCGCCTGGCAGGCCGTCGCCTACGCGGACGTACCGGAGGGCGGCACCGTCGCCGTGCTCGGCCTCGGGCCCATCGGCGACATGGCCTGCCGGGTGGCACAACTGCGGGGCGCCGGAACGGTGTTCGGGGTCGACCTGGTCACCGAGCGGCTGAACCGCGCCCGGGAGCGCGGCGTGGAGACCTTCGACCTGCGGGACTTCGACGGCGAGAAGGAGCTCGTCGGCGCGATCCGCGACCGTACCGCCGGGCGTGGCCCCGACGCCGTGATCGACGCGGTCGGCACAGAGGCCCACGGCAGCGCCGCCGCCCGCCTCGCCCAGAACGCCACGGCCCTGCTGCCGCGGAAACTGAGCGCCCCGTTCGCGGAACGCTTCAGCGTCGACCGGCTCGCCGCCCTGTACACCGCCATCGACCTGGTCCGCCGCGGCGGCACCATCTCGCTCTCCGGCGTCTACGGCGGCATGGCCGACCCGCTGCCGCTGCTCACCCTGTTCGACAAGCAGATCCAGCTCCGCATGGGCCAGGCCAACGTGCGCCGCTGGGTCGACGAGATCCTCCCGCACCTGACCGACGACGACGTCCTCGGCGTCGAGGACTTCGCCACCCACCGGGTGCCGCTCGACGAGGCGCCGCACGCGTACGAGATGTTCCAGCGCAAGCAGGACGGCGCGGTGAAGGTGCTGATGAAGCCCTAGCCGCCATGTGTCAGCCGGGGGAGCCCAGGATCTCGGCCAGGTCGTAGCGCACCGGCTCCTCCAGCTGTCCGTACGTGCAGCTCTCCGGCGTCCGGTCCGGGCGCCAGCGGCGGAAGCGGGCCGTGTGCCGGAACCGTGCCCCGTTCTCCATGTGGTCGTACGCCACCTCGACCACCCGTTCCGGCCGCAGCGGCACCCAGGACAGGTCCTTCTTGCCCGACCAGCGGCTGGGCGCCCCGGGCAGCCGTGCCGTCTCGTGCGCCGCCTCGTCCGACCAGGCCGCCCAGGGATGCCCGGTGACGTCGTCCATGCGCAGCGGCTCCAGCTCCTCGACCAGCTCCGCACGCCGCTTCATGGTGAAGGCGGCCGACACGCCCAC
>JABFXD010000466.1 GCA_013361925.1 Streptomyces sp.
AGTTCGAGGTTGTCGAGGCCGGCGAGTTCGACGACCTTGGCGTTCTTCTTGCCCTTGAGCTGTTCGCCGATGTAGTGCCCGGCGTTGAGGCCCATGCCGTAGTTGTCGCCGCCGATCCAGCAGCGGTAGGCCTGCGGGGAGGCGAAGACGCGGTCGAGGTTGACGACGGGGATGCCGGCCCGCATGGCCTGGAGGCCGACCTGGGTGAGGGCCTTGCCGTCGGCCGGGAGGATCACCAGGACGTCGACCTTCTTGTTGATCAGCGTCTGGATCTGGCCGATCTGCTGGGCGGTGTCGTTGGAGCCCTCGGTGATCTCCAGGGTCACGTCCGAGTACTTCTTCGCCCGGCTCTTGGCGTTGTCGTTGATGGCGTTGAGCCAGCCGTGGTCCGCCTGCGGGCCCGCGAAGCCGATGGTGACGGCCTTGCCGGGCTTGTCGTCGGCGACCGGGGCGTTGTCCGCGGCCGGTTCCTGGTCCTTGGTCTCGTTGCTGGTGCAGGCGGTCAGCAGAGCGCCGGCGGAGACGGCCGCGGTGCCGAACAGGAGTGCTCTGCGGCTGGTGTTGGGGGTTCTGGCCATGGCGGATCGACCCTTCGACTGGGCGGTGTGCGGTGGTTGAGGCAGGGGGCCGGACGGCGGTGTCAGGGGCCGCCGTCCGGCGTCAGGAGTCGCCGTGCAGCGAGCGGCGCTGGACCAGCACGGCGGCGACGATGATGGCGCCCTTCGCGATCTGCTGGACAGCGGTCTCGAGGTTGTTCAGGGCGAAGATGTTGGTGATCGTGGTGAAGACCAGCACCCCGAGGACGGAGCCGACGATGGTGCCGCGGCCTCCGCTGAGGAGCGTGCCGCCGATGATCGCGGCGGCGATGGCGTCCAGCTCGTAGAGGTTGCCGTTGGTGTTCTGGCCCGAGCCGGCGAGCACGATCAGCATGAAGGCGGCGATGCCGCAGCACAGCCCGGACAGCAGGTACAGGTACAGGCGTTGGCGGCGGACGTCGATGCCGGCGAGGCGTGCCGCTTCCGCGTTGCCGCCGACGGCGACCGTGCGGCGGCCGAAGGTGGTGCGGTTGAGCAGCAGCCAGCCGATGACGGTGACCGCGGCGAAGATCAGCACCAGCGGCGGGATGCCGAGGACGTAGGAGTCACGGGAGCCGAGGTCGAGCACGGACTGGACTGAGACGACCTGGGTGCTGCCGTCCGTGATCTGCAGGGCCAGACCCCGGGCGGAGGCGAGCATGGCCAGCGTGGCGATGAACGGGACCATCCTGCCGTAGGCGATCAGCAGCCCGTTCACCAGACCGCAGCCCACACCGACGATCACGGCGGTGAAGAGGATGCCCGCGAAGCCGAACTCCTGGGTGGCCACGGTCGTCGCCCACACCGAGGCGAGCGCCACCATCGCGCCGACCGACAGGTCGATCCCGCCGCTGGTGATGACGAACGTCATGCCGACGGTGACGACGCCGATCACGGACGCCTGGGTGAGCACGAGTTGGAGGTTGCTCGTCGCCAGGAACTCGTCCGGCGCGGTGATCCCACCGACGGCGACGAGGACGGCGAGGACACCGAGCAGGGACAGCGTGCGCACGTCCCACCGCAGCCACGGTCGGCGCGAACTGTCCTGCTCCCCGGCGGACTTGGCGGCGGGCGTGGGCGCTTCCTGCTGTGCCCGAGTGGCCGGCTGCGTCATGGCGTCAGGCTCCCTTCCATCACAAGATCGAGTACGCGGTGCTCGTCGAGCTCCCGGGCGTCCGCCGTGTGCACGACGCTGCCTTCACGGAGCACCAGCACCCGGTCGGCGAGTCCCAGGACCTCGGGCACCTCGCTGGACACGAGAAGTACGGCCAGGCCCTCGTCGGCCAGCCGGCGGATCACGGCGTAGAGCTCCGCCCGGGCCCCGATGTCGACGCCCCTGGTCGGCTCGTCCAGCAGCAGCACCTTGCAGCCCCGCAACAGCCAGCGGGCGAGCACGGCCTTCTGCTGGTTGCCGCCGGACAGGGTCCTGATCGCGGCGTCGGGGTTGTCCGGCCGCAGGGACAGCTCCCGTACCGCCTGGTGCGCGGCGGCTCGTTCGCCGCGGCGGTCGATCCAGCCCGCGCGGGCGAACCGGGACAGGGTGGAGACCGACACGTTGCTGCTGACGGACTCCAGCATCAACAGGCCCTGCGCCTTGCGTTCCTCGGGTGCGAGGCCGATGCCGGCGCGGACGGCGGCGCGCACGCTTCCGGGGCGCAGGGGGGTGCCGTCGACGAGGACGCGGCCGCCGTCGGGTTTGCGGGCCCCGTAGATCGTCTCCAGGATCTCGCTGCGTCCGGACCCGACGAGCCCGGCGAGGCCCACGATCTCTCCGGGGCGCAGTTCCAGGTCGACGGGCGCGAACTCCCCTCGCCGGGTGAGCCCTTCGACCGTCAGCACCGGCTGCCGCTGCGCGGCGAATCCGGCCGCGGGGCGCTCGGGGAAGACGTACTCCACGTTGCGTCCGGTCATCAGGGCCACGACCTCGTTGGTCGGTGTCGACTTGGCGGGCAGCCCGCCCGCGACCGACCGGCCCTCCTTCAGGACGGTGACCCGGTCGCCGATGCGGCGGATCTCCTCAAGGCGGTGGGAGATGTAGATGACGGCGACGCCCTCGGCGGTCAGATCGCCCACGATCCTGAACAGGTTGTCCACCTCTTCGGGGTCGAGTGCCGCCGACGGTTCGTCCATCACGATCAGACGGACCTCGTGGGACAGTGCGCGGGCCATGGAGACGATCTGCTGCTGGGCGGCGGACAGTTCACCGACGAGCCGGGTCGGGTCGATCTCCGAGTGGCCAAGCCGGTGCAGCAACCGCGCGGTCGCCGTACGGGCGGCGGAGCCGCGCACGACGAACCCGGCGGCGGTGGGTTCGTGGCCCAGGTAGACGTTCTCGGCGACGGACAGTCCCTCGATCAGGTCGAGTTCCTGGTAGATGGTGGCGATGCCGAGGCGCATGGCGGCGATCGGCGATCTGAGGGCCACCGGCTCGCCCTGCCAGGTGATCTCCCCGCCGTCGGGCTGGTGGGCGCCGGCGATCACCTTGATCAGAGTGGACTTGCCGGCGCCGTTCTGGCCGAGGAGGCAGTGGACTTCCCCGGGCTGGACCTCCAGGTCCACACCGTCCAGGGCGCGGACGCCCGGGAACGACTTGGTGATGCCGGCCATGGTGAGCAGGGGTGGTTGTGGTGCCATGAAGGATCCCCTCGGGGGGTGTGCTCCGTGAACGGGCAGGCTGGACA